>JABDQU010000425.1 GCA_013042105.1 Boseongicola sp. | reverse complement strand
AGACGAAGGTGGATGAATTTGGGATCTGTGCTCATGCCCGCACCGTATTTTGTGAAACCAAAACGCGAAAGCACCAAGTGCGGACGATCCACAGAAAAAGGTTAGCTATTTGGCTAACTTTCTTGACGCCTGTCGCTGACATACATTACTTAGCCATATGACTAACAATCTTGACACCTTCTTTGGCGCCATGTCTGATCCGACCCGCCGCGCAGTGATTGAACGCCTTGTCACAGGTCCCGCACCGGTCAGCGAACTCCATGCACCGCACGACATCGCGCTTCCGACATTCTTGCGCCACCTCAAGGTGCTTGAAGACAGCGGTCTAGTGCGCAGCGAGAAAAAGGGCAGGGTCCGCACCGTTCATATCGAAGCCGCACCTCTCGCCGTGGCAGAGGATTGGCTTCAAAACCAGCGTCTCATCTGGGAAGGCCGCATCGACAGGCTGGCTGCACTTGCCGAGCAAATCGAAAGGACAGCCCCATGACAACCGATCACCAGATGTTCAGTGTCACGCGCCAGATTGCCGCGCGCCCGGAAACGGTTTTTCGGTGCTGGATCGAACCTCCGCTGAAAAAGCGCTGGTTCACCGAGATGAATCCGCCAGAATTCAAAACGCTTGAGTATTCAATAGACCCGCGTGTCGGCGGTATCGAAAGGGCAGTCTTCCGACACGGCGAGATGGGGGACATCACTTACGAGGGTAGGTTTCTTGAGATCAAAGCAACTGACCGCATCGTCTAAGCATACATCATGGAGGCAAGCGACAAGATCATTTCCGCGTCGCTGTCCACTCTTACACTTGCCAAGAACAGCATTGGCACGGCGTTGAACTACACCGAGCAGGTCATATTCCTTGATAACGGCGACAGCCTGAAAACCCGAATCCACGGGACAGAAACGATGTTGGACCGGACAGTTCAGGTTTGCGAAGAATTGGAGGCTTCACAATGACGACATTTGATCCCGAACGTGACCTTCGCATTGAGCAATTCATCAAAGCATCGCCGGAAACCATCTGGCGCTGCTGGCAAGAGCCGGAGTTGTTCAAACAATGGTTCACGCCGCCCGGTGTGGAAGTGACCGAGGTTGTGAACGACGTGCGATCCGGCGGTCGCGCCTATGTCGTTATGAAACTGCCCGATGGCACGCTGATGCCAAGTGAGGGCTGTTTTCTGCATGCTGAGTATCCAACCTGCTGGTCTACGGGGATGCGGTTACCGCCGATTGGCGGCCAGGAGCGGACCCTTTCATGACGGCAATTGTCGAACTGATTGCACAAGATGGAGGCACGCTTTATCGCGCAGTCGTCATGCACAAAGATGCAGCAGCTCGCGAAAAGCACGAAGGATTCGGGTTTCATGACGGCTGGGGCACGACTTTGAAGCAGTTGGCGGACCTCGCGGCGTCACTCTAAACCATTGCCCTAAAAGCACTTTTTAGCATCCTCAAAAATAACCGAAGACACTTTCGGGGATGAGGAGCGAGTATTTTCTTGCTAAAAGTCGCCTTGACCGCTCTCATAATTTGCACAGACTAAAGGCGCGTGCCCTCTACGCCGCATCGACGGCGCGCAGCAACCTTTGATCTTTGGGTAACGCGGCTGGATTTCAAATGACGATCAGGTTTTCTCTCAACGGGGAAACGGTTGAGGTGGACGCCCCGCCGACCACGACGCTGCTTGACTGGCTGCGCGAGGAGCGCGCGTTGACTGGCACCAAGGAGGGCTGCAACGAAGGCGATTGCGGTGCTTGCACCGTCATGGTCACTGGCGAAGACGGTGCTCGCGCGCTGAACGCCTGCATCCTTTTCATGCCTCAGTTGCACGGAAAAGCGGTGCGGACGGTCGAAGGGATCGCTGGTCCGGGCGGTGCGCTTCACCCTGTTCAGGAAGCCATGATCGAAAAGCACGGCAGCCAGTGCGGGTTCTGCACACCGGGTTTCGTGGTCTCCATGGCGGTGGGTCATCTGCGTGGACGCAAGGACCACGATGATGTTCTTGCAGGCAATCTGTGCCGCTGCACTGGCTATGCACCGATTGTGCGCGCCGCCGAAGCCGCAAGCGATGCACCGGTCCCGGATTGGATGCGCGATGAACCGCTTGACGTGCCGGCGCTTGGGTTTGCGCCAGAAAGCTCGGATGAACTGGCTGACTGGTATCAAAAACACCCCGAAGGCACACTCATCGCGGGTGCCACGGACGTCGGCCTTTGGGTGACAAAACAACATCGCGACCTTGAAGACGTCGCTTTTCTGAATCGCTGCCGGGACTTGCAACAGATCGACGTGCGCGAGACTTCAATCAGGATCGGTGCCGCCGTCACCATGTCTGACTTGGCCCCCGTTATGCGTGAACATCATCCGTCCTATGCCGAACTCATTCGTCGCTATGGCTCTGAACAGGTCCGACAGGCGGCAACCATCGGCGGAAATGTCGCGAATGGCTCGCCGATTGGTGACAACCCGCCAGCCCTGATCGCTATGCGCGCAACGCTGGATTTGCGTCTTGGCGACACGCGGCGGACCGTCCCGGCAGAAGACTTCTTCCTTGAGTATGGAAAACAGGATCGCAAACCCGGCGAATTTGTTGAGGCGATCACATTGCCAAAAAATGCGCCAGATTTGCGGTGCTACAAGATCTCCAAACGGTTCGATCAGGATATCTCGGCGGTCTGCGGCTGCTTCAATATCGCGATCAAAGACGGAAAGGTCTTGTCCGCTGCCATCGCATTTGGCGGAATGGCCGGTATCCCGAAACGCGCCACGCATGTCGAAACTGCTTTGCTGGGTCAGACATGGTCAGAAGAGACAATCACGACGGTATTGCCCCGATTTAGTGACGATTTTACACCGCTCAGTGACATGCGCGCCAGCGCAGACTATCGCCTGAAAGCGGCGCAAAACCTGTTGCTGAGGTATTTCCATGAGACATCCGGACATCCGGTTTCTGTGCTGGAGGTCCGCGCATGAGCGTCTCAAAACCTCTCCCACATGACGCGGCTGCGCTGCATGTCACCGGACAGGCCCGCTATGTCGATGACATCCCGCTGCCGAAAGGTGCCTTGCATCTGGCATTCGGCGTGTCGCAGGTCGCTCATGGGCGCATTACATCTGTTGATCTGGCAGAAGTCCTTGCCGCTCCCGGTGTCGTCGCGGTTCTGACGGCAGAGGAATTGCCTTTTCACAACGACGTGTCCCCTTCACCAAGCCCCGAGCCTTTGTTGGCTGTGGATACAGTGCACTTTGTGGGTCAGCCCGTTTTTTTGGTGGTTGCAAAAAGCCATCTGGCCGCGCGCAAGGCCGCTAGATTAGGAAAAATCGGTATTGATCCGCTGCCAGCGATCCTGACGATTGATGACGCTCTTGCTTCCGGCTCCCATTTCGAAGACGGCCCGCGCATCTACGAGAAAGGCCGCGCCGATGACGCCATCCAAGCCGCCGATCACACGCTGGAAGGTTCGATTGAAATCGGCGGGCAGGAACACTTCTATCTCGAGGGTCAGGCCGCCGCTGCTTTGCCGCAAGAAGCTGGCGATATGGTCGTCTATTCTTCCACCCAGCACCCCACCGAAATTCAGCACAAAGTGGCGGAAGCGCTGGGCAAGCCCATGAATGCCGTGCGCTGCGAAATCCGTCGGATGGGTGGTGGATTTGGCGGAAAAGAAAGCCAGGGCAATCACTTGGCGGTGTCCTGCGCCGTTGCGGCATCTCTGACGGGCAAGCCCTGTGCGATGCGTTATGACCGCGATGACGACATGATGATCACCGGAAAACGGCATGATTTCCGCATAGACTATCGCGTAGGCCATGACGCCGAAGGTCGCATTTCCGGATTGTCGTTCCTGCAGTTGTGTCGTTGCGGTTGGTCGATGGATTTATCTCTTCCGGTTGCAGATCGCGCGATGCTGCACGCCGACAATGCCTACCACATTCCGAACATGCGGATTGAATCGCACCGATTGAAGACGAACACTCAGTCGGCCACTGCGTTTCGCGGCTTTGGCGGCCCACAGGGCATGGTGGGTATCGAACGGGTATTGGATCATGTTGCGCATGTGGTCGGGCGCGATCCGCTGGAAGTGCGGCAATTGAATTATTATCGCCCTTCAGGCGATGCCTCCGGCGGGGATATTTCAGCCAAAAAGAAAGCGCAGACGACGCCATATCATATGCCGGTTGAGGACTTCATTCTGCATGAGATGACCGACGCCTTGATCACAAATAGTGACTATTCAAGGCGAAAAGAGGCGATTTCGGCGTGGAACGCGAAGAACGCGATCCTGAAAAAGGGCATTGCTTTCACGCCGGTCAAGTTCGGGATCAGCTTCACGCTGACGCATCTGAACCAGGCCGGGGCCTTGGTGCACGTCTATCAGGATGGATCGATCCACATGAACCATGGTGGAACCGAGATGGGGCAGGGTTTGTTCCAAAAGGTTGCGCAGGTTGCGGCGTCGCGTTTTGGTGTGGATGTCTCAAAGGTGAAGATCACGGCGACCGATACCGGGAAAGTCCCGAACACCTCGGCGACGGCGGCGTCATCCGGTTCTGATCTGAACGGTATGGCCGTCAGGGCGGCATGCGATACCATTCGCGATCGGTTGGCCGCATTCGTCGCCGAGCGCGCTCAGGCGGATGTTGGGGCGGTGCGCTTCGAGGACGGCATGGTAACCGTTGGCGGCCAAAGCCGGACTTTCGAAAGCGTCGTTGCGGACGCTTACATGAACCGGATCAGCTTGTCGGCGACGGGGTTCTACAAGACGCCCAAGATCATCTGGGACCGTATCAAGGGAGAGGGTCGCCCGTTCTTTTATTTCGCCTATGGCGCGGCCATCACAGAGGTGGTTTTAGACACTCTCACTGGGGAAAACCGTATTTTGCGGACCGATATACTGCATGATGCCGGCGCGTCTTTGAACCCGGCACTGGATATCGGGCAGGTCGAAGGCGGCTATGTTCAGGGCGCGGGCTGGCTGACAACCGAAGAGTTGGTCTGGGACGACAAAGGCAACCTGCGCACCCATGCGCCGTCCACCTACAAGATCCCAGCGTGTTCAGATCGCCCTGACGTTTTCAATGTCGCGCTTTGGGAGGGTGAAAACCGCGAAGACACAATTTATCGCTCGAAGGCGGTTGGCGAGCCGCCGCTGATGCTTGGGATTTCGGCGTTTCTGGCGCTTTCTGATGCGGTTTCTGCATGTGGCGAGAGTTACCCTGATCTCGAAGCGCCCGCGACGGCTGAACACATCCTTGAAGCCATCGAAAGGGCGCGGACATGACGTTTGCTCTTTCAGAGATTCGCCGTCTCGCCCCGGTTGCACGAGTGGTTGTTGCCGAGACCAAAGGTTCGGTCCCGCGCGAAGTTGGTGCGTCCATGCTGGTGACTGCGGATAGGGTCGAAGGGACAATCGGCGGCGGTGCACTTGAGTTTGAGGCAATCAAGTCGGCGCGCGACGCTTTAATGGTCCAATCTGATCGGTTCGAGCGAAAACCGCTCGGCCCATCCCTTGGACAATGCTGCGGTGGCGCGGTGTCTTTATTGACCGAGGTCTGGGACGAAGATCGTCTGAACGCCCTTGTTAGTGACGTTATTGCAAGACCGTTGCCCGGAAAACCTTACGAACAGCCTTTGGCGGTAAAGCGCATCTTGGCTGGCCACCGTTCGAAGGGGATCGTTCCCCGTCCGGGCATCGTGTCCGGGTGGATGATTGAGCCACAAACGCGCGCCAGTCGTTCGATCTGGGTTTGGGGTGCGGGGCATGTAGGGCGGGCGATCGTGACAGTTCTGGCACCGCTTCCGGACCTTGATCTGGTTTGGATCGACACCGCCGAAGAGAGGTTTCCGAGGAATATCCCTCATGGCGTCACGACGCTGGTCGCCTCCAATCCGGCAAGTCTTATATCCCGCGCGCCCAACCACGCCGAACATCTTGTGCTGACCTTCTCACACGCACTTGATCTCGAGCTTTGCCACGGCGTTCTGTCGCAAGGTTTCGCACATCTCGGCCTGATTGGTTCCGCCACCAAACGCGCCCGCTTCCGGTCTCGGCTTAAGGCACTTGGGCACACATCTGCACAAATTGATCGCATGGAATGCCCCATCGGGGATCCTGGCTTGGGAAAACATCCCCAGGAAATTGCACTTGGGGTGGCTGCCGCCATACTCCGACCACAGCACGAGGGGACAGAAATGTTGGGTGAACGCGCGTGACGGCTTTGCTGTCCGTTCAGGGTCTACGAAAGGCCTATCCGGGTGTTGTCGCCAATGATGACGTGTCTTTCACCGTTGGAAAAGGCGAGGTTCACGCTCTTCTGGGCGAAAATGGCGCTGGGAAATCGACGCTTGTGAAAATGGTTTATGGGTTGGTGAAACCCGACGAAGGCCAGATGATCTTCAACGATGGCGCCTATACACCGGGCAGTCCGCACGAAGCGCGATCGACCGGCATTGCGATGGTTTTTCAGCATTTCTCACTGTTCGAAGCGTTGGACGTTGCTGAGAACGTGGCGCTGGGCATGGAAAACCCACCGCCAATGCGCGAGTTGGCGGCAAGCATCCGGGAGGTGTCGGAAACCTACGGATTGCCGCTCGATCCTTCGCGCTTGGTGGGTGATCTATCCGCGGGGGAACGTCAGAGGGTCGAAATCATTCGTTGCCTACTGCAGGACCCCAAACTCTTGATTATGGATGAGCCCACGTCGGTTCTTACACCGCAAGAGGTCGATATCCTGTTTGAGACCCTGCGCAAGCTTCAGGCCGAGGGCACCTCGATCCTCTATATCAGTCACAAACTCGAGGAAATTCGCGCACTTTGCGACGGGGCGACCATTCTTCGCCTCGGTAAGGTGGTCGGGTCCTGCGATCCCCGCGAAAAGTCAGCGCGCGAACTGGCGGAGATGATGGTCGGGACCGAATTGAAATCCCCCGCCGCCACGCGCCATGAACTGGGCGATGTGGCTCTGACACTGAAGAATCTCTCCGTGAATTCTTCCAATCCTTTCGGAACGTCTTTGAAGAACGTGTCGTTCGATGTCCGCGAAGGCGAGGTGCTTGGGATTGGTGGCGTCGCGGGTAATGGGCAGGATGAATTGCTCGGCGCCTTGTCGGGAGAGCTGAAAAGCGTGTCCGACGCCGTGCAGCTCGGCGGTAAGCCGATTGGCCATCTGGGGCCAAACCAAAGGCGGCAACTTGGCGTTTTGGCCGCTCCGGAAGAGCGTCTGGGGCATGCCGCTGCACCTGACATGAGCCTTGTCGAAAATGCCGCGCTTTCTGCCTGGGTGCGGATGGGCATGGTCAGGAACGGTTTCATTGACTGGGCGATGGCGCGCAATTTTGCAGAGAAGGTCATCGACGATTATGACGTAAGGACGCCCGGCTCGGCCAACGCCGCTCGCGCACTTTCTGGTGGGAACCTTCAAAAATTCGTCATCGGGAGAGAAATCCTCCAAAAACCGAACATTCTAATCGTCAATCAACCGACTTGGGGCGTCGATGCCAGTGCAGCAGCAGCAATCCGTCAGGCCATCCTTGATCTGGCGGCAGGTGGTGCGGCGGTTGTCTGCATCAGTCAGGATCTTGATGAACTGATGGAAATCTCGAACCGATTTGCGGCGCTGAACGAGGGCCGCCTGAGTGAGCCTCGTCCTGCCCAAGGGCTTACCATCGACGAAATTGGTCTGATGATGGGGGGCGCACACGGCATGGAAGTCGCCCACATTCACGAGGAGGAGGGCGCGTCATGATCCGTCTCGAAAAACGCCCCACACCGTCACAAACATGGGCCTATCTGACACCTTTGGTGGCCGTGGTCGCCACGATGATCGCCGGTGGCATCCTGTTCGCCTTTCTCGACAAGGACCCGGTTGTGGCGATCCGCACCATCTTCTGGGATCCGATTTTTGGCGAGTTCGCCTTCTATTACCGCGGCCAGCTTCTGGTGAAAGCCGGCCCCCTCATCCTGATCGCCATCGGTCTGTCGCTTGGCTTCAAGGCGGGCATCTGGAACATCGGGGCAGAAGGCCAATACATCATGGGCGCGATCTTTGGCGCAGCCGTGGGCCTGGCCTTCTATCCGATGGAAGCGCGCTGGTTGATCTTCCCGTTGATGATCCTCGCGGGCGCGTTCGGCGGCTTCCTCTGGGCGATGATCCCCGGAATCCTGAAAACGCGCTTCAACACCAACGAAATCCTTGTGTCATTGCTGCTGGTCTATGTCGCAGAATCCATTCTGGCGTCCATGTCGCTTGGCCTTCTGCGCAATCCCGAAGGCGCAGGCTTCCCCGGTTCGCGCAATCTGCGCCAGTATGAGAGTGCCGCCAATAACGAACTTATCGCCGGTTGGGGCATGCATTGGGGCGTCGTCGCCGCCTTCATCGCAGTGATTTTCGCCTACATACTGCTCAGTCGCCACATCATGGGCTTCAACATCCGCCTTACCGGTGAAAGCCCGCGCGCCGCGCGATTTGCAGGCGTCAATCCGAACCGCTTGATTCTGTTCTGCCTCGGTCTCTCCGGAGCACTTGCAGGCCTCGCCGGCATGTTCGAGGTTGCTGGCCCAGCCGGCCAGATCAGCATCGACTTCAACGTCGGCTACGGCTTTACCGCGATTATCGTAGCGTTCCTCGGGCGTCTGCATCCCATTGGCATCCTGCTGGCCGGTATGCTGATGGCGCTGACCTATATCGGCGGCGAGGCGGCGCAAGCGTCCCTCGGGCTTCCGGCAGCGGCCATTCAGGCGTTTCAAGGGATGCTGTTGTTCTTCCTCTTGGCGTTTGACGTTCTGACGAACTTCCGGGTTCGGTTCGGGCGGGAGGCAGCGGTATGAACGACCCGATAGATAGCCCCGTCCTCGTTTCTGCTGTCGCCTCAACCTCGCTGATCATGGAGGCGTTCTGATGGAACTCTCAATCAACCCAATTCTACTGGTCGCCTCTCTCATGGTCGCCTCAACGCCGATCCTGTTGGCCGCCATTGGCGAAATGGTCGTCGAAAAGGCGGGTGTTCTGAACCTTGGCGTCGAAGGCATGATGATCGTCGGCGCGATCTGCGGTTTCGCCATCGCCGTCGAAACAGGCTCGCCTGCTGTCGGTTTTGTGGCTGCGGCACTCGGTGGTGCGATCTTGTCGATGCTTTTCGGGTTTTTGACCCAGTATCTGCTCTCAAATCAGGTGGCCACGGGTCTTGCGCTGACGCTCTTCGGCTTGGGGCTGTCAAGCCTTATGGGACAAGGCTATGTCGGCATCAAACCACCCTCGACACCCAAACTTGATATCCCCATTTTGGGCGATATTCCCGTTCTTGGTCCGATGATCTTCAGTCACGATCTGATGGTCTACATCTCGCTGGCAATTGTCGCTGGTGTCTGGGCCTTCCTCAAATACACCCGCGGCGGTCTGATCCTGCGCGCGGTCGGGGAAAGCCACGATGCGGCACATGCGCTTGGGTATAACGTTATCCTCGTGCGTCTGGCCGCAATCGGCTTCGGCGGTGCCTGTGCTGGCCTCGGCGGAGCCTACCTCAGCCTCGTGCGCGTGCCGCAATGGACCGAAGGCATGACGGCGGGTGCGGGCTGGATCGCGCTGGCCATTGTCGTCTTCGCCTCATGGCGCGCGGGCCGCGTTTTGCTGGGTGCCTATCTTTTCGGCGGGATCACGGTTTTGCAGCTGAACTTGCAAGCCGCAGGTGTCGCAATTCCTGTCGAGCTCTTGTCCATGTCGCCATACCTGATAACCATCCTTGTGCTGGTCATAATCTCGTCCGACCGAAATCGTGCGGCGCTCAATGCGCCGGCATCGCTCGGACGGTCATTTCACGCCTCAAGCTGAGGCACATCGTAGAGTTAATGGGGAGTTAACTATGAAGAAACGTACATTTCTGCTGACCGGGGTCGCTGCTGCGGCGCTTGCCTCGGGTGCCTTTGCTGACGGCCACGCGCCGGTAAAGGTCGGCTTCATCTATGTCGGGCCAATCGGCGACGGTGGCTGGACGTATGAGCACAACAAAGGCCGTCTGGCCGTTGAAGAACACTTTGGCGACAAGGTCGAAACCGTGTTTCAGGAAAACGTGCCGGAAGGTGCTGACGCCGAGCGCGCGATGACTCAGATGGCGTTGCAAGGCGCTGACCTGATCTTCACCACGTCGTTTGGCTACATGGACCCGACGATTGCCGTCGCTGCCAAATTCCCGGACGTGAAGTTTGAGCACGCCACCGGCTACAAGCGCGCTGACAACGTGTCGACGTATTCGGCACGTTTCTATGAAGGTCGCGCCATCCAAGGCCACATCGCGGGCAATATGACCAAGACCAACAAGATCGGCTACATTGCGTCTTTCCCGATCCCGGAAGTGATCCGAGGCATCAACTCGGCCTATCTGCACGCCAAGAAGGTGAACCCTGACGTCGAGTTTTCGATCGTTTGGGCCTACACATGGTTCGACCCTGCAAAAGAGGCCGACGCCGCCAAAGCGCTGATCGAAAACGGCGCAGACGTGATCCTTCAGCACACAGACTCGACCGCCCCACAGGCGGCAGCGGCTGATGCTGGCAATGTTGTTACCTTTGGACAGGCTTCGGATATGGGTGAATACGCTCCGTTCCCGCGCGTGTCTTCGATCATCGACGACTGGGCACCATACTACATTCAGCGGGTTCAGGCCGTCATGGATGGCACATGGGAAAGCGTCGACACATGGGACGGAATCGGCCCTGGCATGGTTGGAATTGGTGAGATCACTGATGCTGTTCCAGCAGATGTGAAAGCCGAAGCGGAAGCCATGCGTGACGCTATCGGGGCGGGAGAATACCACCCGTTCACAGGCCCAATCAACAAGCAGGACGGCTCGGTCTGGCTGGCGGCCGGTGAAACCGCAAGCGATGGTGACCTGGCCGGCATGAGCTTCTACATCGAAGGTCTGACAGGCGAAATTCCCAACTAAGCGTAGGGTTTCAAGTGACGGAAGGCCGCCTACGGGCGGCCTTTGATTTTCGGCCTCCGGCGGAGGTATTTAAGAAAGGGTGAATGAGCGATGCTGCACACAATTTCAGGAAAAGAAGCCTCGCGGTTCAGTTTTGGCACGATGCAGTTTGGCGCAAAGGCCAGCGAAGCAGACAGTGCCGAGATGTATGCCGATTGCCGTGCGGCGGGGATCAATTTCTTTGACACCGCGAATGCTTATACCGGGGGCGCATCCGAGCGCATTCTCGGGGAGCTGGCAGCCGGCGAACGGGATGATGTGTTCATCGCCACGAAGTGCGCTGGGACGGTGGTCGCCAAGCCGGATGTGATCCGGGCCGAGTTTGACGAAAGCCGCGCGCGGTTGGGTATGGATGTCGTGGATCTGCTTTATCTGCATCGCTGGGATCCGGACACACCTTTAGAGGCGACCTATGAGGTCATGGCCGAATGGGTCAAGGAAGGGTCTGTGCGCTATGTCGGCGTGTCCAATTATTCGGCATGGCAGGTCATGAAAGCGCGCCAATTGGCGCAATCTATGGGCTTCGATGTTCACGTCATTCAGCCGATGTATAACCTCGTGAAACGGCAGGTTGAGGTCGAGATCTTGCCGATGGCGATATCTGAAGGATTCGCAGTCTGTCCGTATTCGCCTCTTGGTGGTGGACTTCTGACCGGCAAATATGCCGCAGGGCAGGGGGGGCGTCTTGAAGATGACCCCATGTATAACAAGCGCTATGGAACGGCATGGATGTATGAAGCAGCGGGAGGTCTTGCGCGTCTGGCGGCCGAAGTTGGCGTCGATCCGGCAACGCTTGCGGTGTCTTGGGTTGCGCAGCACAAGGGCGTCTACGGCCCGATTATCTCGGCGCGGTCTGCGGCACAGTTGGCCCCGTCACTCGCGGCGATAGAATTCGAGATGGATGAGGCACTTTATGACGCGATATCAAAGCTGTCGCCCACACCTCCACCGGCAACAGACCGCCTCGAAGAGGCCGGGTAAATCTGGTCTTTGATACTGGTAAGTTCGATTTGAGAGCGTCATGGATTTAAACGACCCACATCACGGCCCCATTGTTGATCTGATTGCACAGGCGCGGCGTGTGTCTCGCGGCTGGTCTGGGTTGTCGTCCGCTGACAGCGCGATGACCGGTGCCGAGCGTGATGTGCTCGATTTTCTTGTCTTCGAGGGTGCGGCGACAGTCCCTAAAATCGCCCGGAGCCGTGGGGTTTCGCGCCAGCATATCCAGAAACGCGCGGATGCTCTGGTGGAAAAGGGACTTGCCGAATTTGTCGAAAACCCGGCGCATAAATCCTCAAGACTTCTAGAGGCCAGCATCAAAGGCGAGCGTGCGCATGCAACCGCGTCACGCGGCGAGGCAGAGGTCCTGCAGCGCCTGTCTGGCAAAGTTGACCCCAAAGATATCGCAAAAGCACGGGCTGTTTTTCAGACAATCGCCAAAGCGGTCGAAGACAGCGAATGAGGCGTGTTCTTGTCATTGGGGGTGGCATGGCGGGCGCTTCTGCGGCAGCCAAGCTTGCGCATGATTTTGATGTGACGCTTTTGGAAGCAGAGCCTGCGCTGGGCTATCACGCCAGCGGGCGATCGGCCGCCATGTTCGATGAGCATTACGGGACTGCGACCACTTGCGCGTTGAACCGCGCCTCGCGCGCCGAGCACGAGGCCCGTGGTGTTCTCAGCCCGCGTGGATTGATGATTGTCGCCAAAGACAGCGATGCGGCGCAGTTTGAGGCGGATCTGATATCCATGGGCATGGAAGAATGTTCTGTCGCCGAGGCTTTTGCCCGGGTGCCCATTCTCAACCCTGATATTACGCGTGCTGCATTCTTTGAAGACGCGCATGATATTGATACCGACAAACTGTTGCAGGGCTATGCCCGCGATGCCAAGGCGCAGGGTGCGCAGATTCTGACCAGTCGGAAAGTGACGGGCATCGGCAAATCGGCGATTTGGACTGTGACCACGTCCAGCGATACTTTCGAGGCCGATATCCTTGTGAACGCGGCTGGTGCATGGGCAGACCAGATCGCCGCTATGGCCGGTGTTTCACCAGTGGGCCTACAGCCAAACCGCCGTTCAATGGCGCGACTACCGGCCCCTGATGGCTGCGATGTCTCCCGGTGGCCCATGCTCTTCGGCCCCGGCGAGACCTGGTATGCAAAGCCCGACGCCGGGGGATGGATCGTCTCGCCCGCTGACGAAGACCCGTCTGAACCGATGGATGCCTGGGCAGATGATATGGTGCTGGCGGAAGGTCTGGACCGGTATCAACAGTATGTCACAAGCCCCGTGACGCGCGTCGAAACCTCTTGGGCAGGCCTTCGGACTTTTTCCCCGGACCGAAGCCTCGTGATAGGGCAAGATCCTGATACCGATGGGTTTTTCTGGTGCGCGGGGCAAGGCGGCTATGGCATCCAAAGCTCGCCTGCTGCTTCAGACTGCCTTGCGGACCTCGTTGCGGGCCGCAAGCCAAAACTGGATGAAAACACGGTTCAGGCTCTCAGCCCGTCGCGGTTTCGCTGACGCTCAGGCGTAGTCGGGAATATACGAAACCCGTTCCCGCATCTTGTATCGCGGTGCTGGGTAATCTTTGAATTTCGGCCCCAACTCGGGGAAAAGCTTCTTCAGATCATCACGCACGGCGCGCGGGGCTTCTTTCAGGCTTTCGGTCGTCGGCGAGAAGCTCTCGACCGGCAGACCGTTCGCGCACAGCACCTGATGTTCGTCAAAGACGACGTTGTAATACACCACCTCGTCCGGGGCGCGGTCGACAAAGATACTGTCGTTCAGATCGGAAATGTCCCGCGCGGGCACAAGACATGCCTCATTGTCAGCCTCGTCTTCAAGCCGCCAACCGGGGATCAGAAGACGGTGCGCGGGCGCGACAGATATATCGCGCTGCGGCATCATCGGGCCGATTGCGCGGGTGCGCAGAACGATGGGTGCAAGGGAGGGATCTGCGGCGATCTCGGTGGCAGTCAAAGTCCGCGTCCAGACCATCCGAACGGGTTGCAAACCATTGTCGCGCGTCACGACAAGGTCTCCGGGGCGCAGGAATTCCACCCGCCGTGGCCCGCAAGGCGTGCGAAGGTTTGCACCGGCACAAAGGCCGCTGACACCTGTCTTGCTCACCTTCTTGGCCTTGGTAATCTTGGCAGCCATCGTCATCCAGACGTTCCTTCCGAAGCGCAGATCC
>JABDQU010000134.1 GCA_013042105.1 Boseongicola sp. | reverse complement strand
TCTTACCGGTGGGGGTTGAATCAGAGCGCCATGGCAACGGAGAAGCTGGCCGAAGGCATTCGGAATTTCGATAAAGATCACCAGAAACTCCTGTCGTTACTAGACGACGAACTCTGAGTTTCGTCGGGTACTTTTTGAAGAGCTTGTGTAGAGGCCGGGCAGGGCGTTCGGCGCCCGTCGTTGAATCGATCGCCGAGTTAATGTGACAATTTCACTTGGATTGCCGCAAATTCTTGTTCCAACCATCGCCAGCATGGCATTTCTTTCCGTGATTTTCTGGAAACGCGCCTACTTCGTTCAAGCAGACTGATATGCCCATGTGCACCCCCGTGGGTATGTCTTTGATGAACAATTCCTATATCTGGGCCGTCGAAATATGCTCAAAGTTATCCCACCGATGGCAAACCCGCCCCTGCACGGCTGCGTGGCAATCGGTTGGAAGTGGAGACAGCCAAGCGACAGAAGAGGACATCAAGGGCCGTCTCCGTTTATGGTATCGCGTCCGAGGACGAGACTACCTGAGCCGCCGCATCGACGCCTTGGCCAGTCGCCTGCCTGGGTGGATGCACCACCGCCATTTCGTTTGTTGGAGATGTCTCGGCAGTGGGGAAACTGTTCCCCATCTGGCGAGATCATGATCAACCCACACCTAGTCAAAGCCCCCCGCAACTGCATCGACTATGTGCTAATCCATGAGCTTGCCCATTTGCGGCACCATGATCATGGCTCCAGGTTCTGGAACCTTGTTGAGAGCACTATTCCGGATTGGCGCCCTCAAAAAAGAAAACTCGATGGGATGGCGGAGTTTCTTTTCGTGACTTAGCCCATTGGCCTTGCGTAAAGGTGCGATGGTTCTGGAGGTGGAACCAGCCCAACCTATTTCAAGCCTCATGTCTGACCAAGAGTTCTTCGCACTGCAGGATGTTGGCAAAAATGTTGGCAAACAACTCTAATAGTTGTTATTTTTATAGTAATTTCAAATAGATATATAGGTGTAGGTGGTAGCCCGTAGGGGAATCGAACCCCTCTTTCCAGGTTGAAAACCTGGCGTCCTAACCGATAGACGAACGGGCCACAGAGCGTGGAGCGGTAATTAGGCAAACTCCCCCGGAAGGGCAAGAAGATTCTTTCGTGATGACACGGTAAATTTTCCGGCGGTCTCAGGCCTCTGTCCGCGCCGCATCCTCCAGACGCATCTGGGGGATTTGACGCCCGTTCCAGTGATTGATCTCCAGACGTCCCGCAAGGTGGAAACGTGCGCCGCCGTGGTTCATCAATGCAGGCCCCAACTCACTGTCAAAAGCACCAAAGGCAATGGCATCCAGCCGCGCGCCCAGCCCGTCGCCGATGCTGACTTTCAAATGACCGGAACCGACTTGTTTGGCATGCAGAATTTTTGCATCCGGGAAAGCAAATCGCGGGGCAGGGGCACCTTGTCCAAAGGGGCCAGCGGCTTCGATCTGCTCAATCAACTCGACCGTCGCCGCCCCCGGCATCAGCGTCGCATCCAGCCGCAGATCGCGGGGGCCATGCGTGCCAGCGCCTTGTTTGGCAAGCAACTCCGACAAGCGCTCCATCGCCGCTTCCAGTTGATCGCGCGCCACGGTCAGACCGGCAGCCATCCGGTGCCCGCCGCCTTTCAGCAACAGCCCCTCGGCGGCCAGTTTCTGCACCACATGCCCAAGGTCCACACCCGTGACCGACCGCCCCGAGCCCTTGCCTTCGTCGCCGTCCAAACCGATCACGACAGCGGGCCGGTTGGTCGCTTCTTTCAGCCGCGCCGCGACAATGCCGACGACGCCCGGATGCCAGCCTTCGCCCGCCGCCCAGACCAAAGGTGCCTCCAGCCCCCGCTCTTCAGCCTGCGCCAAAGCCGCATCGCGCACGGCATTTTCAATCTCGCGCCGTTCGCTGTTCAACGCATCGAGCTTTTCGGCCAGACTTTGCGCCTCGTGGGGATCGCGGGTGGACAAACAGCGCGCCCCAAGGTCCGCGCGCCCAACGCGTCCGCCGGCATTCACGCGTGGGCCGAACACAAAGCCAAGAGTATAGGCCGACGGCGGTGAACTGAGGTTCGCGACATCCGCCAAAGCCGCCAGTCCGGGGCGCGCGCGACGGGCCATGATCTTCAAGCCCTGCCGCACCAATGCGCGGTTAACACCTGTTAACGGCGCGACATCGGCGACGGTGGCCAGCGCCACCAAATCCAGCATCGACATCAAGTCCGGTCCGGCTTTGCCGCTTGCTTTCAGGCGACGGTTCGCTTCGACCAGAACCAGAAACACAACCGCCGCTGCACACAGATGAGCAAGATCGCCGCTTTCGTCCTGACGGTTGGGGTTCACCACGGCCAGGGCGTCGGGCAAGGTCTCACCGCCCAGATGGTGATCCAGGATCACCACATCCGCGTCCCTGGCGGCGGCGATTGCGTCAAAGCTGAGCGTGCCGCAGTCCACGCAAATGATCAGATCGTGGGATGCGGCCAACTCGGCCATGGCGGGTTCATTCGGACCGTAACCCTCGTCGATGCGGTCTGGCACATAAAGCGACGCGTCGCGCCCAAGCTGGCGCAGCCAGTCGAGCAAAAGCGCAGCAGACGACCCACCGTCCACATCATAATCGGCAAAGATCGCGATCTTTTCGCCCCGCGCCACAGCCGCAATCAATCGCTCTGCTGCCGGTTCCATATCCAGCAGGGTCATCGGATCCGGCAAAAGGTCGCGCAACGCAGGGCTAAGGAACATCTCGACGTCCTCGGGCGACACACCGCGCGCCACAAGGATGCGACAGAGCGCAGGCGGCAGGCTGGTCTGCTGCTCCATCGCTTCGCAAAGGCGCAATGCGTCCGCGGTCGGGCCAACCCATTTGCGCCCCGTCAGCGAGGCCGCAACACCCAGAAATCCTGTCGCTGGATCGCTCAAGTGGTCGTCGGATTGCGATAGTTCATGCGGCGCACCGACCCCGTCTTTGACCGCATCAGGATCGTCTCGGCCGTCAGGAACCCGGGCTCACGCTTGATACCCGGCAGGATCGAGCCATCCGTAACACCTGTGGCGGCGAAAATCACATCACCCGTCACCATGTCATCACGCGTATAAACGCGGTCCAGATTGGTGATCCCGGCCTTCTTCGCGCGTCCCCGCTCATCGTCGTTGCGGAACGTCAGACGGCCAAACATCTGCCCGCCCATGCACTTCAGTGCAGCCGCCGCCAGCACGCCCTCCGGCGCGCCGCCCGAGCCCATATACATGTCGATGCCCGTCGTTGGCTCGGCGCAGTGAATGACACCCGCCACGTCCCCGTCTGTGATCAACCGGATCGCCGCGCCCGTGGTGCGGATTTCGGCGATCATCTCTTCGTGGCGCGGGCGCTCCAAAACACAGACGGTGATGTCTTCGGTCGAACACCCCTTGGCCGAGGCAAGCGCATTCACGCGCTCGGCGGGCGACATATCCATGGTCACGACGCCGCGCCGAAACCCGGGCCCGATCGCCAACTTGTCCATGTAGGTGTCGGGCGCATGCAGCATCGAGCCGCGCGGCCCCATTGCGATGACAGCCAGAGCGTTCGGCATATCCTTGGCCGTCAACGTCGTGCCTTCCAACGGGTCAAGCGCGATATCCACTTCCGGCCCAACGCCGCTGCCGACCTCTTCGCCGATGTAAAGCATGGGCGCTTCGTCCCGCTCGCCTTCACCGATCACGACGACGCCCTTGATGTCGAGCTTGTTAAGCTGCGTGCGCATCGCGTCCACAGCAGCCTGATCCGCCGCCTTCTCATCTCCCCGCCCGATCAGTCGGGCCGAGGCGAGCGCTGCCGCTTCGGACACCCGTCCAAGGCCGAGAGAAAGCATGCGATCGTGAAATTCGGGAGCGTCAGGCATGGGTTTTTATCCTTGTAAAGCCGGTCTGCCTACGTCCTATCGGCCAGCCCCAAGGTGGGCAAGGTCTGCGCGCGGGGTGTTAGCGTGAACAGACGCATGTAAAAGGGCCGAACCCCGCAATCGCCCGTCAGGCGTCACGTGCCTCACTCACATAATGCGCAATCCGATCGAAATGCTTGTCCCAGGTGCCACAACAGCCGCCCCAGATGTCCACGTTGGGATACCGCGTCGCCAAATCGCCCATGGATTTCCCAAGTTCTTCTGGATCGCCCTCCTCGATATGCCCAAGACGGCACAATGACACTTTGTCCATCGCTGCGGCATTCGGGCGAAACAGCCGGATGCGATCCGCCCATGATCCGTCCTCCAGCGCGGGTTCGAATTCGACGGGGTGCGAACAGTTGATGCCGAAGGAATCCGGCTTGGCATTGCCGGCTCTGACATCGGTCGCCTCAACCGCCTCTTTCAGACTGGGACCCGACTTCAGTTTGTGATTGCTGTCCAGCGTGAACGAGATATTCACCGGCAGTCCCGCAGCCGCCGCCGCACGCGATATCCCGACAGCCTCAGGAATATTGTTGATTGTCGCCGCCCAAATCATGTCCACACCGCAGGCCTTCAGTGTTGCGATCTGCACCGAATGGTATTCCTCCGCTGCGTCTTCGGTGATACTTTCATTCAGTGAATAGGCGTCGCCGCGGGGCCCGACACATCCGGCGTAGGCAATATGCTCAACCTGGTCCGCATAAGGTTTTGAAACATCGCGCAGGAAGTCGATGCACTTATGCTGCATCTCGGCCAAACCTTCAGCCGAATACCCCAGCTTGGCCCCCCAGTCCGGGCTCGCACGATAGTCAAAGCTGGCCATCATCGCGCCAAAACCCCGTGCGGCTGCCACGTCCAGGTATCGGCGATACATATCCGTCATATGCCCCACAGCCTCGGAATTATTCATCAATTCAAACGCCGCAAACTCTCGCAGCTTGTGACCGTGACGGTAAATCAACTCTGTCTCGGTTCCGCCTTCCGCAAGATACAGAATACCGTCGTCGTTCGGGAAAGTTGCAGCCACACTTGTCATTCGCCCCTCCTGCATTGATGGGCGAAGTCCTAACACGAAACCGAGAAATCGCTAAACTGACGGGTCTTTCAGACCGTTTTCTCCGGACTTCTGGCGATGGGCCCGCATCACGGCCCGGAGCCACAAAAACGCCCCCACAGCCACCACCGCTGCAACCAGAAGCCCGATTACATCGCCCATAATCTCGGCCACCGTCGCGACCTGATCCATGAAGATGTATCCAAGCCCGACGTAAATCGTGACCCAGACCGTCTCGCCCAACACATCCCAAAACGCGAACCGCCGCCACGATAAATGCGTCGCACCTGCTACGAAGTTGACCCACGGCCCAAGCGGCGCAACCGCCCATGTGGACAAGAACACCCCCATGCCACCGCGCCTGTCGATCAACGCCGTGGCCCGGGCGATAACGGATGCACGCGCTGGCGAGCGCGCCAGATGCGCCACCAATGGACTCCCGCCATATCGACCAATGAAATAGCCCGCCTGATCTCCAAGAACCGCCCCCGTGTAGGCAGCAGTGGCGACCATCCAGATCGTTAAATCCCCCGAGGCCACAAACGCACCACCCGTCAGCATCATAAGCGACGTCGGGATTGGGAGCGCAAGGCACGACAAAAACGCCGAGACAAAGATCACATAGGCGCCATAGTCGCTCACCAGACCAAAGACGGTCTCGGTCATTCGGTGGCCTCGTCGTCTGTCAGGGACGGTCGCTGTGAGGCGATCAAAGCCTCGACTTCCGCAACGACCTGCTCAAGGGGAACGCCGCGATGCTCGGCCAATTCGCGCAAACTCATCGGACCATCGGGGGGCGGGCGAGGGGCATCCAGCGCCTCAATCACCAAGTCGGGCGGTATGCGCCACGACCGCGAGATATAGCGCGGCGTCATCCACGCAGCGACCGGTTGGTCGCGTTCCGCCCGGGGCGGGCGGTCGTGCCAGAAAAGCGCAGCCCGCGCGCCGAAGAACAGGCAGGCGACCAGAGCCACAACCAAAACGGCCGTGGCAACCGGAGCGGCAGACCAAGCCCGTTTGACCCAGATAATGACCTTCGAAATCACGAATACCCTCTGAAATGACTGCGACATCGCCCTTTTCTAACGATGTCAGCCAGTTCTTCCGTCGCATATTTTTCAAGTTGCTGCGACGGAATTCCGGACCGCGCGCGTTTAAACTGTGAACGACATCAAGAAAGGAGCCAGCATCATGCACATCAACCTTCCCGCGATTGCCTTCATCGTGGCTTTTGCGCTCCTGTCGGCGGCGGCATTGGTGACCTCAAACACCTTGTGGTCGTTTGATGCTTCGTCAAATGTCTCCACAGTTCTGGGCGCGACTTCGACGCACTTTTGACCATTGACCTCTGAGGCCTCCAAAACCACTGTTTTGAGGTTTCCCCCCCAGACCCCAGCCGCTATACGCACTCCCGGTGCGATACCGGAGGGAAGAAATTCATGGCAAATGTCGTCGTCGTCGGTGCCCAGTGGGGTGACGAAGGAAAAGGCAAGATAGTTGACTGGTTGAGCGAACGCGCCGATGTGATCGCGCGGTTTCAGGGCGGCCACAACGCCGGTCATACGCTTGTCATTGACGGTGCAGTCTACAAACTCCACGCGTTGCCATCCGGCGTCGTGCGCGGCGGCAAGCTCTCGGTTATCGGCAACGGCGTTGTGCTGGACCCGTGGCACCTGATCAAGGAAATCGCCACGATCCGCGAGCAGGGTGTCGACATCACGCCTGAAACTCTGATGATCGCCGAAAACACGCCCCTCATCCTGCCGGTCCACGGCGAGCTGGACCGTGCCCGCGAAAACCAGACCGCGGTTGCCAAAATCGGCACCACCGGTCGCGGCATCGGCCCGGCCTACGAAGACAAGGTCGGCCGCCGCGTCGTGCGTGTTGCCGATCTGGCGGACCCCGCCACGTTGGAAGCCCGCGTCGACCGTCTCTTGGTCCACCATGACGCGCTGCGCCGGGGCCTCGGCCTTGAACCTGTTGACCGTGACGGTCTGGTCGCCGCGCTGAAAGAGATCGCGCAGGAAATCCTGCCCTACGCGGCGCCCGTCTGGAAAGTCCTGAACGAACGCCGCCGCAAAGGTCAGCGCATTCTGTTCGAAGGTGCGCAAGGCGCGCTGCTTGACGTCGACTTTGGCACTTATCCGTTCGTCACATCCTCAAACGTGATCGCCGGACAGGCCGCTACCGGAACAGGCATCGGCCCGGGTTCGATCGATTACGTTCTGGGCATCGTCAAAGCCTACACAACCCGCGTGGGCGAGGGGCCTTTCCCGACCGAACTTGATGACGACGATGGCCAACGCCTTGGCGAACGCGGCCACGAATTTGGCACCACGACAGGTCGCAAACGCCGCTGTGGCTGGTTCGACGCGGTGCTGGTCCGTCAGACCTGCGCAACCTCGGGCGTCAACGGTATCTCGTTGACAAAGCTCGATGTTCTGGACGGTTTCGAGGAACTGAAAATCTGCACCGGCTACGAGTTGGACGGAGAAATCCTCGACTATCTTCCGACCGCCGCCGACAAACAGGCACGCGTGAAACCGGTCTATGAGACGATGAAAGGCTGGAGCGAAAGCACTGCCGGCGCGCGTTCTTGGGCTGACCTCCCGGGCGAGGCCGTCAAATACGTCCGTCGCATCGAGGAGCTGATCCAGTGCCCGGTATCGATGGTCTCCACCTCGCCGGAACGCGAAGACACGATTCTCGTCACGGACCCGTTCGAGGACTGACCACTACCTTTACCTTGCCCGGAGGCAAAAAATGCTGCGCCACATCGTCCTGAGCACGTTCAAGCCGGATGCCACCGAAGACCAGCTCGACGCCTGGCGCACCGCCGTGCGAGAGATGTGCGAGGCCAGCGAGGACGTCGTCTCCTTCACCCTCGGAACCAATGTCGGCAGCGGCCCGAACCACCACGATTCCGCATTGGTCGTCGACTTCAGAGATTTGGAAAGCTTCCGCGCCTATATCGCCTCACCAGCACATAAGGCCTACGTGGAAAACCACGCAAAACAAGTTGTCGACAAACTCGCAGCCGTCCAGCACGAATTCTGACGACCTTGGGCCGCGCAACACCAGACAAGTCGCTCAGGCCCGCAGTGTTTAGATAACATCACTTCAGCGGCCAGTTCTCGATGCGCTGCTGTTTCTTGGCGAGCATGCCAAATATCGGGCTCAACACACCGACCATGCGCCCCGAAAATGCAGGCCGCCCGGTTTCGCAAAGCGCTTTCAGATTGCCGCCGATAAACGCCTGCGCCGACACCATTTCCTTGATTAGCTTGCCCCCTTCGACGGCGTTCTCGATGATCAGCGAAAATTCGGTGCCGCCGTCCTTTTCGACAAGCTCATAGGTGACCTTGCAGGGCGGCTCATCGATGTTGGTCATCTGAAAAGTATGGGCATAAAGGCGCGGCGGCTCAAACGCGATTACCTCGCCCACGACCATGGCAATCTTCTTGTTGGGATTGACCATTCGGTAGGATGCACCGGGCTTCAAGCCGTCCGTTGTTTGACACATTGACCCGAAAAAGAACGGAAGCGCCTTGTCCGTTGCGACCAGCGTCGACCAAACCGTTTCGATGGGCGCTTTGATGAAGGTTCGATTGATGTTTGCCTTTGCAAAAACGGGTTCAGTCATTTTCGGCATCCTTTTCTAGTTTGCGCGCCGTCGCCTCGGCGGCGTGCTTTATAATATTCACGCGTTCGGCCCAATGCGCCGAATAGGTGTCCGTCCACCGCTCGTGAATGTCCTGAATTGGCATCGCATTCAGATATAGTTTGCGGGTTCGTCCCTCTTTTTCGCTGACGACCAGATGCGCCTTTTCCAGCACCGCAAGGTGGTTCATGACGGCAATCCGGCTGACGTCGAAATGCGACGCCAGCTGACCGACAGTCAGGCCGGGCTCGGCGCGCACATAATCCAGCATGGCCCGCCGGGTGGTGTGGGCAAGCGCGTGAAAAACGGCGTCCATATCATCATTAGTAATCATGTAATTACATTATTACATAAATTGAATTAGTCAACCCCTTCGTTCCGTCAACACAATCGCCGCAGACGAAGCCTGCCCTCTTGACCTCCCCTCAATCCGCCCCATAACCACTTGCATGGCACTCACCTACAAAACCCGCCGACGCCTGTCGCTTCTGATCCTTCTGGTCGGATTGCCGCTTTATATTGCCGCGTCGCTCTGGGTCATTTCCCTGTTCGACCGCCCGCCG
This sequence comes from Boseongicola sp., assembly GCA_013042105.1. GTDB lineage: Bacteria > Pseudomonadota > Alphaproteobacteria > Rhodobacterales > Rhodobacteraceae > Boseongicola. The sequence goes on along the minus strand of JABDQU010000134.1, from coordinate 3,483 downwards.
TTCGTGCTCGAAGTCGCCGTCTACGTCGTGCTGGGCGTCCTGTGGGCATTACCATTCAAGGCCGTCTTCAAAGGCGTCGGCAAAGCCGACCCGGACGCGCCGGGCGAAGACGCGGGCTAGCCAGCACTCACTGGCAAAGATGCGCGATAAGGCGATCCATGAACGCCTCCCCGGCCTCCATCTGCGCAATCGTCACATATTCATTCGGCTGATGCGCCATGGCGATATCACCGGGGCCGCAAATCGCGCTTGAATAGCCTGCACCCTGAAAATGCCCGGCCTCGGTGCCGTAACTCACCACGTGACTCGCGTTGTCCCCGGTCAACCGACGCGCCAGTTGCTCGGCTGCTCCGTCGTCCTCGGGGCGCAATCCCGGCAATCCGTAAAACGGCTCTAAATCGATGCCCGTCTCGGGATGAATGGCCTGCATTCCCGCCTCGATACGCTTCACTTCCTCAAAGAACTTCGCCTCCCACTCTTCGCGGGAATCCGTCGGCACGAACCGGAAATCCACATCAAACCGGCAGTCCTTGGCGGTGATGTTATGCGCTGTGCCACCCGCGACTTCGCCCACGTGAACTGACGTCCAGGGGGGATCAAACATCGCAGCGATCTCAGATGGCTCGCCAGCCGCGCTCTCGGCATTCATCCGATTGCACCAGTCAATCAGCTTGGCTCCTTCCATGACCGCATTCACCCCGGTGTGCAGCAAAGAAGAATGCACCTCATAGCCGCGCACATGCACAATGAAGCCACGACCGCCTTTCTGGCCAGTGACGACCTTCATCATCGACGGCTCACCAATAATCGCCAGCGCGGCGGGGGGCAGGGTCTCCTGCATCTTCTCAATAAGCGGAGGCGCGCCTTCGCAGCCGATCTCCTCGTCGTAACTCAGCGCGATCTGCAAAGGCTTCTTCAAAGGCGCCTTGGCCGCTTTCACCAAGGCCACCAACGCCAGCGCATCAAACCCTTTCATGTCGCAGGTGCCACGCCCGAAGAGCTTGCCGTCCTTCTCGGTCACGACCCACGGGTCAGTGACCCAAGCCTGACCGTCCACAGGCACAACATCCGTATGCCCCGACAACACCACACCCCCCGGCGTGTCCGGGCCAACATGCGCATAAACGGCCGCCTTCTGGCCGTCCTCGTTCAGCATCCGGTGAGACTGCACCCCGTTTTCGGACAGAAAATTCTGCACCCAATCGGCCAGATCAAGATTGCTGTCGCGGCTAACAGTCGGAAAAGAGACAAGTTTATCAAGAACTTCGCGCGTGTTCAGTGTCATGCGGTCTTCAATACAAAATGACCGGGCGTGACTTCGTCATAAACCGACGGCCCGGGGTCATAATCAACGGGAAAGATGGGCGAGGGGATCGGCTTAAAGTTCAGATCACGCTCGGATTTACGCCGCCTCGGGTCAGCAACCGGCACGGCCTTCAGCAAGGCTTGGGTATACTCGTGGCGCGGATCCTCAAAGATTGCACCCCTTGGACCCAACTCAACAATGCGCCCCAGATACATCACGCCCACGGTGTGGCTGACGCGCTCGACCACGGCCATGTCGTGGCTGATAAACAGGATCGAAATCCCAAGCTCAGCCTGTAATTCCATAATCAGATTAAGCACCTGCGCCTGCACCGAAACATCCAGAGCCGACACGGCTTCGTCCGCGATAATCAGTTTGGGATTGAGCGCCAAAGCACGCGCAATCGCGATCCGCTGGCGCTGGCCACCGGACAATTCGTGCGGATACCGACCAAGAAAACTCCGCGGCAATTCCACACGATCAAACAACTGAGCAACTTTCTCGCGCTGTTCGGCGGCTGTGCCGATGCCATAGTTCAGCAGCGGCTCGGCGACCTGATCGGCCAGCTTCATCTGCGGGTTCAGCGAGGCGAACGGGTCCTGAAACACCATCTGCATCTCGCGGCGCGCAGCGCGCAACTCGGTTTGATTGAACTCCATGATGTTCTCGCCATCCAGCCAGACCTCGCCCGACTGTGGCTCAACCAGCCGCAAAACCGACCGCCCGCAAGACGATTTCCCGCATCCGCTTTCGCCCACCAGACTGAGCGTCTCACCGGATTTCACCTGAAACGAGACATCCTCAACCGCATGCACATTCGCCACCGTGCGACGGAAAAATCCGCCCTTCACCGGAAACCGCGTCGTCAGGTTCTTCACGTCCAAAAGCACCTTGTCCGACTTCGGCAAGATCGGTCCATCGACTTTGGTTGGCGCATTCATCAGCCGCATCGGCTCGGGCGCAGGCTTGCCCGCCATCTCACCCAATTTCGGCACAGCCGCCAGCAACGACTGGGTGTAGGGGTGCTGCGGATTCTCGAAAATCTCCTCGACGGTGCCTTCCTCGACCTTGTTGCCCCGAAACATCACGACAACGCGGTCCGCCATCTGCGCAACCACCGCCATATCGTGTGTAATGAAGATCACCGCCGTCCCGGTCTCGCGCTTCAGCCGGTCAATCAGCGCCAGAATCTCGGCCTGTATCGTCACATCCAGCGCCGTTGTCGGCTCATCCGCGATCAGCAAGCGTGGCTCGCACGCCAGTGCCATCGCAATTACCACACGCTGGCGCATGCCGCCGGAAAGCTCGTGCGGGTATTGGTTCAACCGCCGCTCCGGCTCGGGGATGCGCACCTGACGCAGCAAATCCAAAGCCCGCTCGGTGGCTTGTTCCTTGGACATACCCTTGTGAACACGCAAGCCTTCCGTCAACTGCCGACCAACCGTGAACACAGGGTTCAGCGAGGTCATCGGCTCCTGAAAGATCATCCCGATCTCATTGCCACGGATTGAGCGCATCAACAGATCATCGGCCTGCGCCACGTCCAGCGTGCCACCCTTGTCGGCGCCACGGTCAAACAACAACTGCCCGCCCGCGATCTCGCCGCCGCCAAATTCAACCAGCCGCATCAAAGACAGCGAAGAAACCGATTTGCCCGAGCCACTTTCGCCCACAATGCAAACCGTCTCGCCCGCGCTCACCTCAAAGCTGATATCCTCAACCCCGACAACGGGGCCGTCCTTCGTCTGGAATTCCACGCGAAGGTTCTTGAACTGAGCAAGCGGCGTATCAAGCATAGGATGTCCTGGCAGTTTGATGCGTCAACGCTAAGCCGAGGCCTCTTTGACTGTCAAACCATTCACCCTTCCAAAAAGCTAAGGATGAGGCGCTTGCACCGAAATTCATCAAATGACTTCACGGCAACGCTTGCAATTGAAACAGATTCGCCCTTCACTTGAACAGTCCGCGCTGCCGCTGGACGATCAATAAAAAGTCGGAGAGTGGTCATAACCACCTTAACCTACAGATATCCAAATCTATTTCCGGTTCTCCGGAGCATGGCAGCGCGCAATCACATGAACAACGGGAGTGTATCTATGAAACTCACAACAGCCCTTTTCGGGGCCGTGGCGACCTGCGCCATGGCGTCGACGGCCTTTGCTGACGCCCACGTCGGC
>JABDQU010000133.1 GCA_013042105.1 Boseongicola sp. | reverse complement strand
ATTTTGATTCAAGTTGTGCGCTATCTGCGATAGGCCAATGCGAAGATGACTCCACAACGCATAATATTCGCCCATCTGGCAGGACACCAAAGCTCGGGCGCCAAGATCATGCGATGCGATCAACTGGCGGCGATGGGGGCTGCGCATCTGGACGCACGGCGCTGGAGATTTGAGGTCATGGCCATGCCCCGCGAGGGGCAACTTCGCAAGCAGCGGTTGATGACGGATCAGGTGCGCGGGGCGGTGGTGATTTTCCTCAAACGCGCTTGGAAGGTGCTTGATCCAGAACACCTGGCGAACTGGCGGGATGCTGCGAAAGCACTGGCGATAGACTATGTGGATGCGCGCACCACCCCGCAACCAGCCGTCGAGATCGACGTGCATATCGCGGCATCCGGCGCGCTTGAACGATATCTCAGAGCGGAACACAAAGACGCGCGTGTGATGCGTCTGGACCACCACGCCGACCCGCGCCTGAAACGCGGCAGTTCAGGAGAGACCCTCGGACTTGCCTACTTCGGACGCGAGAGTAACCGCACGCTGCCCGCCTCGCTTTTGCACTTGGTTCAAACGCCAGACTATGACGGGCTGATACCGCCCCGCGACGTCCAAAGGTCAATGATGCGGTCAAACATGCATTACGCTGTGCGCCACATGGAAGACGCCTCCAGACGCACGTCGTTCAAACCCTTCACCAAGGGATTCAACGCTGCTGCTGTTGGGGCGCATGTTCTGGTTAATCGTCAGGTCGACGACGCAACGGACTGGCTTGGGGCGGACTACCCGTTCCTGATCGACGATTGCCAACCCGATACCATCGAGACCGCAATCGACAAAGCCAGAACCACCTTTGGAACGCCTGAATGGATCGACACCTTGGCGACCATGGAAATCGTTAGACAGGCTGTGCATCCCCGAGCAATCACATCCCAACTGGAAGGTATTCTCGAGATAATCGCTCGCTGATACTTTCTTTTTGGCAAAAATATCCAAAACCGCGGCCCCGAAGGGGACGCAAAACAAAAAAAATCGGCGGAACCTTTCGATTCCGCCGACCTTTTTCTTAGTTTTTTGATCGCCGCTTAGGCAGCAGCAGCCCGGCTGACCAGAACGTCGTCTACCTGCTTTTGTGCCGCCAGTTCGTCCGAACCGCTGACAGCAGCAATCTCACGGGTCAGACGCTCAAGCGCGGCTTCGTAATGCTGACGCTCGGAGTAGCTTTGCTCGCGCTGATCGTCCGCGCGGTGCAAGTCACGCACCACTTCAGCGATTGCGATCAGATCGCCCGAGTTGATTTTCTGTTCGTATTCCTGCGCGCGGCGCGACCACATGGCTTTCTTCACCCGGGCCTTGCCCTTCAACGTGGTCATGGCCTTGGCCACGACGTCAGGCGACGATAGCGTGCGCATTCCCACGTCCGCGGCTTTGTTCGTTGGCACGCGGAGGGTCATCTTGTCTTTCTCAAACGAGATCACGAACAGCTCAAGCGTCAGCCCGGCGATGTCCTGCTCTTCGATCGAGATAATCTGTCCAACACCATGCGCCGGGTAGACGACGAAATCGTTTGGACGGAATTCCATTTTCTTAGGCTTGGTCATGCAGATCTTTTCCTTATCAGCCTCAATTTGAACGGCGACAAAAGCACGCCGGGAACACACACATCCTCCCGTCGCTTCAGCCCTGTCGATGTCGGTATTTTTGATGCGATCCTGCAAAGGACCGCGAAAACCCGCTCTATGTGCAAGTTATATAGCAGAAAAATGGGTTATTTCCAAGGCACATGCAATAAACGCTATGCGCCGTTGCGTCACAAAGGGTTTTGGAGCCTTCTGACCTTACATTAGGGGCCGAATCAGCGCCCTGAAAGGGTGTTTAACCGCCCTCGCCGGGATTTTCCGAGAACAGGTCCATCTTTCCGGGCTTGCCGTCCATCTCGTCAGCGGTCGGCAGCGGGTCTTTCTTCGTGATGATGACCGGCCACAGCTCGGAATACTTCCGGTTGAATTCGACCCATTTCTCCATGTCCGGCTCGGTATCCGGGCGGATTGCGTCTGCGGGGCATTCAGGTTCGCAAACACCACAGTCGATGCATTCGTCAGGGTGGATCACCAGCATGTTCTCACCCTCGTAGAAGCAATCCACGGGGCAGACTTCGACACAGTCTGTGTATTTGCAGGCGATGCAGCTGTCGTTGACGATATAGGTCATAAAAGGGTCTCTTGAAACGCGTCGTAACTGCCTAGCCCAGCGCGGAAATTCATTCAAGCGGGCCGGTTCGGTAAAGGCGTGCATTGCGACGATCTTTCCCGCTTGGGCGGCCCTTTCCTTCGAAGCGCGGATTTTTTGGGCTCGGTTCATCCGGGGGTGTGAGGTCGGCGTAGAGCGCCTGAGCCTCAGGCGCAGGGCCGCGCCGGGTTGAGAGGGCCTCAACGCGGATAATGCGCACACGTCTTGATTGCGGGAAGGTCAGTGTAAGGCCGGGCCGGATGGCATGACTTGGTTTGGAGACACGCGCGCCGTCGATGCGCACATGGCCTGCCGATATCAGCTTTGTGGCCAAACCTCGGGTTTTGAAAAACCGCGCGTGCCAGAGCCATTTGTCGAGGCGTTGGGTCGGCGTGGGATCTGTCATTTATGCGCGCGGAAGGGGGGCGCTGCCCCCCAAACGCCCCGGGATATTTTCAAACAGAAGAAGGAGGCCAGCCCCATGGCGTCAGTCGTTCTTCTTGGCAAGCCCCATGAGTGCGGCTGCGAAGGGATTGTCGGGGTCGATGGCTTTTTCCTTGCGCGGTGGGCGCGCTTCGAATTTGCGCGGGGCGTTGCCGCCTTGTTTGCCACGCGGTTTGCCTTTGCCCTTGGGTTTACCGCCTTGCTTGCCTTGCGGTTGGCCGCCTTGGCGTTGTTGCTGTCGGCCCCGGTTTCCGCCCCAGGCGAAGGTAAAGAAGACCTCCATACGATCAGCATCAATTGCTGCGTCAGCGCTGGCGCCGACGGGAACTTCGGTGTCAGCCGTTTCCGCAGGTGGCGCGCCTTCGGCGGCGGCTTCTTCAAGTGTGTCGGCCGATTGCTGCGTTTCATCGATGGGCGCGCGGCCCTCGTCGATCAGGTTTTCGGTGCCTTCTGGGACAGACGCGTCTTCCGGCGTTTCCGGTGTTTCAGTGATGGCGCCAAGAGCTTCGTCCGGTTTGTCCATCACGGGTGCGTCGGTGGCGTTCTGAGCGGATGTTGTTTCAGGCACGACCACATCAACCGGTGCGGGCTTTTCGCGCGTCCCGCGCGTTGCGCTATAGCCGAGGCCTTCCATGAGGTTGGCGAATTGTTCCAGCGTCATGCCGGTGATCGAGAGCATGTCGGGGTTGGCTTCAAAGCCACCGCGGCTGTCTTCCTTGCGCAGCATATCGGCGAGGCGTTCCAGCATGTCGATGCGGATTGAGCGGTCGCCTGCCTGTTTATAGCCCGCTTTAAGTGCATGTTCGGCGGGTGTGCCGGTGGCGGTTGGAATTGTCACGAGGCCCGGGGGCGGGCTTTCGGGAAATTCGTCGAGGTTGTTGGCCAGTGCCCAGAGGACGAGACGCAAACGGGTCGGCGCCGGCTTCAGCAGAAGCGGCATGAAGATGGTGAATTGACCAAAGCGCACGCCGTGTTTGCGCAAGGCAGAGCGCGCGTCCTGATCGAGGGCCTTTACATCGTCGGCAACATCGCGGCGGTCGACCACGCCGAAGTTCTCGACCATACGGAAGCCAAACCCGCGCGCGAGGCCGGTCAGCGTTTCGTCGCGTTGGATATTCATCAGCGGTTCAAAGAGCGCCGCGATCTTGCGGTCGATGAAGTGCTGGAGGCGGCGCTGGACCTTTTCGGCGACATCCGCACCCGCTTCGTCGTCAACGAATGCCTGCGCACGGGGTTTCAGCGCATCGTCACCGGCGACGAGTTTGCCGATAGCGTGTTCACCCCACATGAGGCCGCCTTGTTCGGTGAAGTCCATTTCGGTGTCGGGCGCGTTATAAAAACGGTCAGCGCGCAGGTGAAATTCGGGTTGCAGCGCCTGAATAGCCGCAGCACGCACGGTTTTGGCTTCGTCCCCAGTTGCTGAGGCGTCCTGATGGAAGCGGAAACCCTCGATACGGCCGATGAACTGGTCCTCGACTGTGACTTCACCTTTATCGTTAACTTTGGCCACAAGGCCCTCCTTCTGTTTCAACCGGCGAAGCAGAACTGACGTCCGCCGATCGACAAATCTTTGTGTGAGCGCCGTGTGGAGCGCATCTGACAGACGGTCTTCTACAGCGCGCGTGGCCTCGCGCCAATGACTTTCGTCGCGGCACCATCCGCTGCGTTGTGCGACGTAGGTCCATGTGCGGATATAAGCCAGTCGTTTTGACAGCGCGTCGATGTCGCCGTCGGTGCGGTCGATGCGCTTGATTTTGGCGGCCAGCCAGTCTTCGGAGACTTCTCCATTTTCGTGGAGGAAGCCGTAGATCGTTTCGAGAAGTTGGGCATGTTCCTGATGGCTGATGCCGCGGAAGTCGGGGATGCGGCAGACGTCCCAGAGAAGTTTGACGGATTTCCCATCGCTGGCGCGGGCGCGGACTTCGGCGACCTCGGCGAGGGATTTCAGGGCCATCAGATCGTCGGCTTCGCGGGCGCGGACCAGCCAGTCGTCCTCGGCGGCCTGTTCAAGCGATGTGATCAGTCGGTCCACAGTGCCGAACTCGAGACGCGCGTTGCGCCACTGGAGTTTCTTCATCGGCGTGAACCGGTGCGACGTGATTGCGGCCACCACATCGTCTTGCAGAGGCGGCGCTTCGCCGGTCACTCCGAAGGTGCCGGCGGTCATGTAGCGACCAGCGCGACCGGCGATCTGGGCCAGTTCGTTTGGTTGCAGCTGACGCATACGGCGGCCGTCGAATTTCCTCAGACCCGAGAAAGCGACATGCGTGATGTCGAGGTTCAAACCCATGCCGATGGCGTCGGTGGCGACGAGGTAATCCACGTCGCCGTTCTGATACATCTCGACCTGTGCGTTGCGGGTGCGCGGGCTGAGAGCGCCCATGACAACGGCGGCCCCGCCCTTTTGACGGCGCAGAAGTTCGGCGATGGCGTAGACGTTATCGACCGAAAAGCCGACGATGGCGGCCCGGGCGGGCATGCGGCTGATTTTCTTGGAGCCGGTGTAGGTCAGTTCGGAAAAGCGCTCGCGGCGGGTGAACTGGGCTTTGGGTTCGAGCGCTGCAATCGCGCCGCGCATCGTATCAGACCCCATAAACAGGGTTTCGTGCTGTCCACGGGCGCGCAGAAGGCGGTCGGTAAAGACGTGGCCGCGTTCGGGGTCCGCGCAAAGCTGGATTTCGTCAACCGCGAGAAAATCGACGCCCATTCCTTCGGGCATCGCCTCGACCGTGCAGACCCAGTATTGCGTGCGCTCGGGAACGATACGCTCTTCGCCCGTCACCAGCGCCACCACCGAAGGGCCGCGAAGCGCGACGATCCGGTCGTAGACTTCGCGCGCCAAAAGGCGGAGGGGCAGGCCAATCACACCAGTCCGATGCGCCAACATGCGCTCAATCGCGTAGTGCGTCTTGCCGGTGTTGGTTGGGCCGAGGACCGCTACGATGCGGCCTTGGGAAAGAGACATAAGCGGATTCTCGGGAAATTCGGGTTTGGAGGTTTAAAGCGGATCAATCCCTTTGGGGCAAGCGCGTCTGTTTACCAATGACAAACAATAAAGTTTACTTTGCGTTAACCAAGTCCAATTTGAGCCCGATTCGTGGGCTATGGTGCAAGCGTTAGTAAGTTTTTTGTTTTGTAACGAGTTGAGTGAATTGCCTTATGACATGTGGATTCAGACACTGTAAGGGAAAGCATGAATGTCTTTTGAAAGACACATCGCCCTGCCCCGAATATGAATGCTCTCAGACACTGATGGAAGTTGGCCGCACGCGCAGTCGAATGACGTCCTATTCCCGCAAAGGATTTGTCGACGTGGACGCGCTTGTTGGCGTTGATGCTGGCGTGACAGCCCGAAAGCAATCCCGCCAAACAGTCTTTTAGAAACTATCAGCCCTCTGGGGCCGGCAAGATTGCTTCCAAAACCGCGTATGCGCTTTCGCTGTTCCACTCAGCGTCGCCGCGCATGCGTGCGATTTCGCGACCTTCGGGATCGAGGATCAGGGTGATCGGCAGGCCAAGCACGCCCATGTCACGGGCAAGACTGGACCGTGGGTCGAGGTATTTCGGCAGATTGTCGACGCCGATTTCCTCAAAGAAACGGTCAATCGCGGGCTGCGGGTTGCGGCCTGTGGCGATAGTGACGACTTCAAAGGTCTCACCGCCAAGGTTTGTCTGAATTTCCGAGAGCATGGGCATCTCTTTGCGGCAGGGTGCGCACCACGTGGCCCAGAAATTCACCAGAACGTATTTGCCCTCAAAATCGCCAAGCGAGCGTTCGCCGCCAGCAGGGTCCGTAAAGGTATTCGTGGACACAGGGGTCGGGTCGGAGAAGATCAGCTTCTTCATCGTTCCCTCGCGCGCCGCTTCTGCCGCCGCAATATCCGCGTGAGCGGCGTTTGCACCAAAGACAAGGGCCGTGTAGAGGACGGCAGAGAGTAAACGCATGGGTCCCTCCGAAGGACAATTACCGATGACCGACAACGCAAATTCAATGTGGGGCGGCCGCTTTGCCGCCGGACCGGACGCGATCATGGAGGCGATCAATGCCTCAATCGGGTTCGACAGACGACTGGCCGCGCAAGACATCGAAGGTTCGCGCGCCCATGCCGCAATGCTGGCGTCCACGGGCATCATTGAACCTAGCGACGCAGAGGCGATCCGGGAAGGGTTGCTCACGGTGTTGTCAGAGATTGAAACGGGGACGTTTGAATTTTCGACGGCCCTTGAAGACATTCACATGAATGTTGAGGCGCGGCTTAAGGACTTGATCGGGGAACCTGCCGGGCGCTTGCATACGGGGCGGAGCCGGAACGATCAGGTGGCGCTCGATTTTCGCATGTGGGTGCGCGATCAGTGCGACGCGGCGATTGTGGGAATTCAGGCGCTACAAAATGCATTGTTGGCGCAGGCCGAGGCTGGTGCAGACTGGGTGATGCCCGGGTTTACGCATTTGCAGACGGCGCAGCCGGTGACATGGGGGCATCATATGATGGCTTATGTCGAGATGCTGGGTCGCGATGCGTCTCGGTTTTCTGACGCGCGCGCTCGTATGAACGAGTCGCCCCTGGGTGCGGCTGCCTTGGCAGGGACATCTTTCCCGATTGATCGTGAAATGACGGCGAAAGCGCTGGGCTTTGACCGGCCGGCGGCGAATTCGCTGGATGCGGTTGCGGACCGAGATTTCGCTTTGGAGTTTTTGTCGGCCTCGTCGATTTGCGCGATGCACCTTTCGCGATTTGCTGAGGAACTGGTGATCTGGTCATCGGCTCAGTTTCGCTTTGTGACAATGTCGGACCGGTTCTCGACCGGGTCCAGCATCATGCCACAGAAGAAAAACCCGGATGCGGCGGAACTGGTGCGTGCCAAGATTGGGCGGATCATGGGTGCCACCGTGGGTCTGTTCACTGTGATGAAGGGTCTGCCGCTGACCTATTCCAAGGACATGCAGGAAGACAAAGAGCAGGTCTTTGATGCCGCCGACAGTCTGATGCTGGCCCTGGCCGCGATGGAAGGCATGGTTGGCGATATGACGGCGAACGTCGAACCGTTGCGCACCGCCGCTGCGAGCGGGTTTTCGACGGCGACAGACTTGGCGGACTGGCTTGTGCGCGAGGCTGGCTTGCCGTTTCGCGATGCGCATCACGTGACCGGCCGTTTGGTGGCACTTGCCGAGGCCGAGGGCTGTGACTTGCCGGATCTGAGCCTTGATCAGATGAAATCCGCTCATGAGGCGATCACATCAAGTGTGTTTGATGTGCTCGGCGTGGACAATTCGGTAGCAAGTCGCACATCCTATGGTGGAACCGCGCCCGAGCAGGTGCGCGCGCAGATCAACCGCTGGAAGGAACGTCTGGCATGAAGAAAATTGCTCTTTTGATCGCTGTGTTTGGGGTGGCGGCCTGTGAAAATCCTCAGCTTGGCATTGGGGCCACTTTTGGCAGCGGCGGTGTCAGCGTCTCTCCGGTGGTGAGTGGGAACATTGGTGGTGCGACCGTGGCGGTGAGCGGATGAGACTGGTCCTGATATTGACAGTTTTTGCGCTGGCCGCGTGTGGTGCTGACGGCGATCCGGAACCGGTGCAGGGCGGGATCACCATCGGCGGCGAAGTCGGCATTGGTGTCAGGGGCACGCTTTGATGTCCCCTTTGCGGATGATCTATCTGGCGCTTGCGATTTGGGGTGCCATCCATCCGATGTACTATTTCGTAACCTATATGCGAGAGACAGGGACCGGATTGAGCGGTTTGATCGACGCGTGGTATGTAAATGCCTCGACCCATGGGCTGGTCTGGGATTTGACGATTGCGGCGATTGCCCTGACGGTGTGGATTATCGCCGAGACGATTGTCCGAAAGAACTGGCTTGGGCTGGTGGCAATCCCGGCGACTTATTGCATTGGCGTCAGCTGTGGACTGCCGCTTTATTTGTTCCTGCGCACGCGCAACCCGGAGTGAGGGTAAGATGACGAACACATTGTATCAGGGCGATTTGCCGGATGATCTGGACCTTGGCGACATGGTTGCGATTGACTGCGAAACGATGGGTATGAACCCGCATCGCGACCGTTTGTGTCTGGTGCAATTGTCAGGTGGTGACGGGAATGCGCATCTGGTTCAGATCGCCAAGGGGGAGACGCGCGCGCCGAACCTTGAGCGGTTGTTGACGGATCCGAAAGTGTTGAAGCTGTTTCATTTCGGGCGGTTCGATATTGCCGCGATGTATCATCCGTTCCGGACGCTGACAGCGCCGCTTTATTGCACGAACATCGCCTCGAAAC
>JABDQU010000413.1 GCA_013042105.1 Boseongicola sp. | reverse complement strand
TTTACAAACTTTTAGCTTGGCCACCGGCAAATCGTTGCGTATAAAGGACTTACTGCTCGATAGGTTTCTTGCCTGTATGAAACCTGCCTCAATAACTTAGCGCCCGCCTTGTGCGGGCGTTTTTTTTGGCCGCAGTAAGTCTCGCAGTGTTCATACGAAAAAAGCCCCGCGCTGGCGGGGCTTTTTCTTAGGTTGGCGTCACGCCAGATCAGATGAGTTTGGCCATCGCAACAGCGGTATCGCTCATCCGGTTGGAGAAGCCCCATTCGTTGTCATACCACGTCAGGATGCGCACCATGGTGCCGTCCATGACTTTTGTCTGATCCATGTGGAAGATCGACGAGTGTGGGTCGTGGTTGATGTCGATCGAAACGAGAGGTTCGTCCGTATAGCCGAGGATGCCTTTCAGAGGGCCATCAGCCGCTGCGCGAATTGCGTTGTTTACTTCTTCGACGCTTGTTGCGCGGCTGGCTTCGAAGGTCAGGTCGACAACTGAAACATTCGGCGTTGGAACGCGGATCGCTACGCCATCAAGCTTTCCATTCAGTTCGGGAAGAACGAGGCCAACGGCTTTCGCGGCACCCGTCGAGGTCGGAATCATCGACAAGGCGGCCGCGCGGGCGCGGTAAAGGTCCTTGTGCATCGTATCCAGCGTCGGCTGATCGCCTGTGTAGCTGTGAATCGTCGTCATGAAGCCTTTGCTGATACCAATCGCGTCATTCAGGACCTTCGCGACAGGCGCGAGACAGTTCGTGGTGCACGAGGCGTTCGATACAACGATATCGTCTGCTGTCAGTGCGCTATCGTTTACGCCGTAGACGATCGTTTTATCCGCATCCGAGCCCGGTGCGGAAATCAGCACGCGGCTTGAGCCGTTCTCAAGGTGCGCCTGACACTTTTCCTTCGAGGTGAAGATACCGGTGCATTCCAGAACGATATCAACATCGCTCCACGGCAGGTCTGCGGGATTGAGAATGGCGGTTACTTGCATCGGGCCACGACCAACGTCGATTGTTGTGTCCGTTGTTGTGACCGTTGCCGGGAAACGACCGTGGACGCTGTCATAACGCAGAAGGTGTGCGTTTGTTTCGACGGGACCGAGATCGTTGATAGCGACGACTTCAATATCCGTGCGGCCACTTTCGATGATTGCACGCAGGACGTTGCGTCCGATCCGTCCAAATCCGTTGATTGCGACTTTGACTGCCAATGGTCTTCTCCTGTTTCGGGCGGATTGCTCTTATCGCCAGAAGGCGATCAGCCTGATCAGGTCCATGAACTTGCGCGCTAGATATATGTGCCAATCAAGGCCTAGTGCGAAACTCAGCGCGAAGACCGCGCAAATGAACAGACCAATTCCAAGAGCGATCCTGTTTGTCATCGCGGGTCTTATGGCAAACGAGAAGGGAAGGTTAAAGGTTAAAAGAACTGGCCATCGCACTCGCGAGCAAAAAATGTCAGCGCTAACATCCTAGAGGTCACTTGCCTCAATCCAGCGCCAGGCTTTCATCCGTGAGCGAAACCAGCTGCGCTGGCGCTTGGCGTATTGCCGGGTTTGAACGATGATCGCTTCTTTGGTGGCTTCAAGGTCTTGCTTGCCCTTGAGATGTCCGACGATTTCCTTTGCCCCGATGGCTTTCGAGGACGCAAGCGATGGGTTGAAGTTGTCTGCATTGGCGCGCGCCTCTTCAATCAGGCCTGTGTCCATCATAAGATCGAACCTTTGAGCAATGCGGGGTGTGAGCCATTGTTTTGGAGCGGATAGAACAAGGGCCTGTTTTGAAGCGAACGGCAGCAATGACGCGCCGGTCTCATCTTGCCAAGACGCCAGACCGCGACCCGTTGCCTTCAGGACTTCCCATGCGCGTTGCACGCGCCGTTTGTTCGCAGTGTCGATACGTTCTCGGGTTTCGTCATCCAAAGCATCCAGAAGTGCGCCCAGCCCTTGATCCGCCAAGAGAGCGTCGCCTTCTTGCCGGATTGCGTCCGGAGTAGCAGGGATGTCTGCCAGCCCCTCGGTCAATGCAGAGAAGTAAAGACCTGTTCCGCCAACAATTACGGGCGCTTTTCCTTTCAGCAGTGGAGAAACATCCCTCAGCCAGTCACCCGCGGAGTAGGCCTGTGAGCCTGCCACGTGCCCATAGAGCTGGTGTTTGATTGCTGCCTCGTCGGCGACTGAGGGTCGTGCGGTCAAGATACGCCAGTTTTTGTAGACCTGCAGGGCGTCGGCGTTCACGACAGGTGCACCGAAATGCGCCGCAATCTCCATTGCCAGCCGTGACTTACCACTGGCAGTTGGGCCTGCAATCAGGACGGGGTGTTCGGCGCTGAGGGTTCCAATCAGGCTTTTTGTCAAATTCATTTCGCCTGTGGCTCCTTCCTGCGTTGAACCTTGCGACATTTTCGGACATTTTCGCGCCGGACGCAAAGGCGCGATGACATAATGCGAGGAACCCGGCTTATGACAGACACTTCAGGCAAATCATCCTACAATCGGGTCCTTTTAAAGATTTCTGGCGAAGCGCTCATGGGCGATCAGGGATATGGGCTGCATCCGCCCACCGTGGCGCGAATCGCCTCCGAGGTGCAATCGGTGCATGCAATGGGCGTCGAGGTGTGCATGGTGATCGGGGGCGGCAACATTTTCCGGGGTCTTCAAGGGTCCGCACAGGGTATGGAACGCACCACGGCAGACTACATGGGAATGCTGGCAACCGTTATGAACGCCTTGGCGATGCAATCCGCGTTGGAAGCCCTGAAAATCCACACACGTGTGATCTCGGCTATTCGCATGGACGAGGTGGCTGAGCCTTATATTCGCCGCCGCGCAGTGCGCCACCTTGAGAAGAAACGTGTCATCATTTTCGCAGCAGGTACGGGAAACCCGTATTTCACGACAGATACAGCTGCGACTTTGCGCGCGAGCGAAATGTCCTGCGAAGCGATTTTCAAAGGCACCAAAGTCGATGGCGTCTACGATATGGATCCAGCAAAGCATGACGCCGCCAAGCGCTATGACAAGGTGACGTACGATGAGGTTCTGGCCAAGCATCTTGGTGTCATGGATGCTTCAGCGATCGCACTTGCGCGCGACAACGGTCTACCGATCATCGTGTTCTCTCTGGATGAACCGGGAGGCTTCCGTGGCATCCTGGCGGGAGAGGGCACCTATACTATCGTTCAGGAAAAATAGGCGCGATTGGTTGTGCCTTGCGCGACGATGCACAAGTCCTGCACGCTCTGTCGAACGTGAAAGGCTATACAAAGCTGGCGAAACCCGGGTATAGGAAGGGAAATCCGGCAAAAGCCCGCGAAAATGGACAAGTGAACAGGCATGGCAGACGACATCGACATTGATCTCGACGACATTGAGCGCCGTATGGATGGGGCGATGACCGCTCTGCGGCAGGAATTTCTGACTTTGCGGACGGGGCGCGCTTCTGCGTCGATGCTGGAACCGGTGATGGTGGATGCCTACGGCTCGCTAACTCCGATCAATCAGGTCGGCACGGTGAATGTGCCTGAGCCTCGGATGATTACCGTGAACGTCTGGGACAAGGCGCTTACCGGCAAGGTCGAAAAAGCGATCCGCGAAAGTGGTCTTGGAATTAATCCTGTGGTGGACGGTACGATTATCCGACTTCCAATCCCAGAGTTGAACGAAGAGCGTCGCCGTGAGTTGACGAAAGTTGCCGGCACTTATGCCGAAAACGCACGGATCGCCGTGCGGAACGTGCGCAAAGACGGTATGGATCAGATCAAGAAGGCCAAGGCGGACGGTATGGGCGAGGACGACCAGAAATTCTGGGAAGCCGCTGTTCAGGAACTTACCGACAAGGGGATCGCAAAAATCGATGCCTCGCTGGAAAGTAAGCAAGAAGAAATAATGCAGGTGTAAAAGCACCGCGGGGTGGGGCGACAATCGAGGAGACCCCTTTTGGGCAAATCTGAAAAGACCACACCTGAGCATGTGGCGATCATAATGGATGGCAATGGTCGCTGGGCGCAGGCGCGCGGTAAGCCGCGACTGTTCGGCCACCACGCCGGGGCGCTGCGTGTTCGCGAGATCGTCGAGGCTTGTCCTGATCTGGGTGTTCGCTACCTCACCATTTTTGCCTTTTCGACTGAAAACTGGAAGCGCACACAGACCGAAGTCTCTGGTTTGATGAAGCTGTTTAAGCGTTATTTAATGAGCGAAACCAAGCAGTTGATTGAGGCCGGTGTGCGTGTTCGCTTTATTGGCGACCGCATGAAGCTGGACCATACGCTCGTCGCTTTGATGGACGAATTAGAGCTTCTGACAAGCAATAATGATCTGATGCATTTGACCGTTGCACTGAATTACGGTGGACGAGATGAGGTTGCTCGGGCGACAAAAAGGCTTTGTCGCGAAGTGGCCGAAGGTAAGCTGGATCCCGAGTCTGTCGACGCCGAAACTCTGGCGCGCCGCCTTGATACGTATGTTCTGCCGGACCCTGATTTGGTGATTCGTACAAGCGGTGAAGCTCGGATTTCAAATTTCCTTCTGTGGCAGTCTGCCTATTCGGAATACGAATTTATCGATACGCTTTGGCCGGACTTCACGCGCGACGAGTTTGCGCGAGTGCTGTCAGGCTACAACAGCCGCGAGCGTCGATACGGGGCTGTGCCTGGATGAGCAAAGCTGAGGGGGGGCAGTGGAGTGATCTGGGTCAACGCCTTCTTTCAGGGGGTATTGCCGCCGCAGTTGGTCTGTGGGTCATGTGGGTCGGCGGTTTTTCCTTTCATCTTCTGATCGCGCTTATTTGCGGCATCATGATGTGGGAGCTTTTGCGCATGATCGGTGCGGGTAAGCGCGCGGTTCCAATGTCGGTGATTACCGCTTTGGTGTTGCTGGCTGCTATGGAGTTGCCCGCGGGCTTTGCTTTGCCGCTTTTGTTGTTGCCAGCCATGATCGGCGTCAGTCAGATTGAGCAGCATCGCTTCACTTACGCAATCTATTGCGCAGTGATATTGGTTGCTGGCTATGGTCTTACGGCACTTCGCGATGATTTCGGGTTCTGGTGGATGGCCTGGCTGGCCCTTGTGGTCATTGTTACAGACATCTTGGGATACTTTGCCGGACGGTTCATCGGGGGGCCAAAATTCTGGCCTAAGGTCAGTCCGAAGAAGACCTGGTCGGGCACTGTCGCTGGTTGGATTGGGGCAGCGATCGTTGGCGCTTGTTATGTTTACAATGGCGTTGCCGGTCTGGAACTGATTGGAATTTCAATAGCAATTTCAATGGCATCCCAGATGGGGGACGTGTCGGAGAGCGCATTGAAGCGTCGCATGGGCATTAAGGACAGCTCCAACATCATGCCAGGTCACGGTGGGATGTTTGACCGCTTTGACGGGATGCTTGGCGCGTCGATCTTCCTGCTGGTGATCGAGGCTCTTGTTGTGTTTCCTCCGGTGTTGGTGCTCCAGTGACCCGCAGGGTAACGATTTTTGGCGCTACCGGTTCAATCGGGTGTAACACCGTCGACCTGATCGCGCGAAAGCCGGGTGACTATGACGTTGTCGCACTGACTGGGGGGCGCAATGTTCAAAAACTTGCAAGTCAGGCGCGCGCCCTCGGAGCTGACATTGCGGTCACGGCATATGATGACTGCCTGGAAGATTTGCGCGCCACGCTGTCGGGAAGTGGGATTGAAGTTGCTGCCGGAGCGGCCGCACTTTGTGAAGTGGCCGAGCGTCCAGCAGATTGGATCATGTCAGCTATCGTCGGGGCTGCGGGCCTTCCGCCTGGGTTGAAAGCGCTTGAGCAGGGCACAACACTGGCACTGGCCAACAAGGAAAGTCTCGTTACGGCCGGGGCGCTGCTAAAATCCACGGCGCGTGAAAGTGGTGCCCGGATATTGCCTGTCGACAGCGAGCATTCAGCCGTTTTTCAGGGCTTGGTCGGCGAAAACCCTGCGGATGTCGAGCGGGTGATTATCACGGCATCCGGCGGAGCTTTTCGAGATTGGCCGCTCGAGAAGTTGGCCAATGCGACACTGGCAGAGGCCTCTTCTCATCCGAATTGGGACATGGGGCAGCGGATTACGATTGACAGTGCCACTATGTTTAATAAGGCGCTAGAACTTATTGAAACGCATGAATTTTTCGATATTGAACCCGAAAAGATCGAAGCGATTGTTCATCCGGAAAGCCTGATCCATGCTCTTGTTGGATTTCGCGACGGAGCCTTAATGGCGCACGTCGGCCCGCCCGACATGCGTCATGCGATCGGCTATGCGTTGAATTGGCCCACACGTGATCACCTTCCTGTTGAACGGCTGGATCTCGCTAAGATCGCACAGATGACATTTCGTGAGCCTGATGCTGCTCGCTATCCGGCATTGGCACAGGCAAGGTGGGTCATGTCAGAGGGCGGTTTGGCCGGTGCGGTGTTCAATGCAGCCAAGGAGCGCGCGCTAGATGGCTTTGTTGATGGTCGCATCGGGTTTCTTGATATGGCGGCCGTTGTCGCAGATGTGATCGAAATAATGTCAGGCGAGGGTCTAGGTTTGGCCGCGATTACATTAGATAGCGTTCAAGAGGCGGACCAGGCTGCGCGCGCGCGGGCCGAAGAGTCCATTACACGACGACATAGATAGGGTTTTCATGGATTTGGCTGGGTTGCTTCCGACATTCGGAAATTTTGCGTTTACCATTGTCGCATTCATCGTGGCGCTTTCGGTGATTGTCGCAATCCATGAGTATGGACACTACATCGTTGGCCGATGGACCGGGATCAAAGCGGACGTCTTTTCTGTTGGTTTTGGGCCCGTATTGTTCAGCAGAACTGATCGCCATGGGACTGCGTGGCAGATTGCTGCCCTGCCGTTTGGAGGGTTCGTCAAGTTTCGTGGCGACGAGAACGCGGCTTCTGCGAAAGACGCCGACGCAATGGTTGGGCTTACTGCCGAAGAACGACGTGCGACCATGCACGGAGCGCCTTTGTGGGCCAGAACCCTGACAGTTCTCGCTGGACCTATTTTCAACTTCATACTGTCGTTTTTGATTTTTGCAGCCCTTTTGATGGCGCGCGGCGTGGCAAGCGATCCAATTACAATTGCGGAATTGCAGCCCTTGCCGGGCCCCGTACAAGAGCTTGAGCCCGGCGATGTGATCCTTGAAATAAACGGAACAGAGGTGCCGCCAACCGAGGAATTCTCGACGCTGCGAGAGAGTCTTGAGCCGGTTGAAACCGCGACTTACACCGTGTTGCGTGACGGAGATCAGACGACCGTTACCGGACCTTGGCTGTTTCCAGCCGTGGCAGCGGCTGTGACGCCGGGCTCTGCGGCGGAGGAAGCATTGCTGCTTGATGGTGATGTTGTCACTGCGGTGGATGGCGATCCAATTTTCGACTTTGAGCAATTACGTGAAAAAGTTCGGGGCTCGGATGGGAATGCGATCTCTTTGACGATTTGGCGCGACGGTGAATTCGGGGAATTTACAATGGAGCCGCGTAGAACAGACCTGCCATTGGCGGATGGGTCGTTCGAGACGCACTATATCATTGGTCTGTCGCCAGGTATGGCGTTTGAGCCGGCGACAGTGTCGCCCTCCTTGGGTGAGGCTATGAGCTATGGTGCGAACCAGATCATTTTCATCACAAAGTCGAGCCTCTCTGGTCTCTATCATATGATCGCTGGCAAGATATCGACCTGTAATATTTCTGGACCCATTGGCATCGCTGAGACTTCGGGTCAGGCGGCAAGTCAGGGCTGGATTTCGTTTGTCTGGTTCATTGCGGTGCTTTCGACGGCTGTGGGTATGCTCAATTTGTTTCCGATCCCGGTTTTGGATGGCGGCCACCTTGTTTTCTACTTCTGGGAAGCTGTCACGGGGCGCCCGCCAAGTGATCAGGCGCTGAAGTATCTCATGGCCGGCGGACTTACTGTTATGCTGGGATTAATGGTCTTTGCAGTAACAAACGATCTCTTCTGCCCTTAGACTTCGCCTAGTAACGGACATCTGGAAGCCCAATTTCAGCCATAATCCGCCGATAAATCTAAGTCATAGAAATTCGGGAATTGGATCATGCAGGCAATTCAGAACAGCTTCAAAGGACTTGAGCTCTTAATGGAGCTTAATCTTGATCGGTTGATTTCACTTCTGGCTCTTGGTGGCGCGCTCTTTCTTGCCGCATACATCGGAGCTCAGTTTTAGGTCAGCAACAGAACCTGACGGTAATAGTTGGCCGCCCTTTTTTGGGCGGCCTTCGTTTTTGACAGCCCTTCAGAATCTGTTTAATCACGCGCTATACACAAAAGGGCGGGTGGTATTATGCGGCAGGCAAATCGGGTTCTTAGACTGTCACACTGTTTGTTTGCCTGTCTCTTTGTGCTTGGCTTCGGTCTGTCGGATGCAGTGGCTCAAACGCGGGTGAATTCGATCATCGTAGATGGAACGCAACGCGTGCCGGATGCCACGGTTATCGATCTGGCGGGTGTCACTCCGGGTACCATCCTCAGCAACAGCGAGATCAACGATGTGCTTCAGCGCATCAACGCCTCAGGTTTGTTTCAAACGGTCGAGATTGTCCCGGTTGGCAACACGCTCCGTATCGAAGTTGTTGAGCGCCCGACCGTCAACCGCATCAACATCGAAGGCAATGCGCGTCTGTCCGACGAGGCTCTATTGCCGCTCCTTGGTTCCGAGCCCCGGCGGGTCTACTCACCGACACAGGCAGAAGCTGATGCCAAGGCTATTGTTGATGCTTATGTCGAGGCAGGCCGCATAGCCGCGACCGTGCGGCCTCAAATCATTCGGCGCTCAGACAACCGTGTTGACTTGGTGTTCGAGGTTACCGAAGGCCGTGTTGTCGAGAATGAGCGGATCAGTTTTGTGGGAAACCGCGCCTTTTCAGACCGAAGATTGCGCCGCGCTATCCAAACAAAGCAAGCTGGTTTCCTACGTTCGATTATCCGCGCCGACTCGCTTATTCCCGAGCGCATCGCTTTTGATCGTCAGGCGCTGACCGATTTCTACCAATCGCGTGGCTACGTGGATTTCCGTGTTCTAGATGTTACGTCGGAATTTTCCCGCGAACGGGATGCAAGTTTTTTGACCTTTAGTGTCCGTGAAGGGCAGCGGTTCTCTGTAGGCGCAGTGTCTGTATCCTCCGAATTCCCGGACGCTGATATCAATAGCTACCGCGATGCACTTCGGTTGAGGACGGGCGACACATGGAACCCGGCGCAGGTCGATGAACAGATTGAGCGTTTGGAGCGGCTCGCGCTTCAACAGGGTTTTGACTTCTTGCGGGTTGAGCCCCGTGTCACACGAAATGCACGCGATTTGACCTTGGATGTAGAATTTGCGCTTGTTCGAGGCCAACGCGTCTTTATCGAACGCATCGATATCGAAGGAAATACAACCACGCTTGATCGTGTGATCCGTCGCCAATTTAACCCTGTTGAGGGTGATCCGTTCAATCCACGTGAAATCCGCAACGCTGCTGAACGCATTCGCGCGCTTGGCTACTTTGAATCTGCGGATGTGCAGACACGTGAGGGTTCTTCATCAAGCCAGGTGATCGTTGATGTTGACGTCGAAGAACAGCCGACCGGTAACTTGTCGTTTGGTGGAACATTCTCTACCGACACGGGATTTGGGCTTGTCGTTTCGTTCTCAGAGCGAAATTTTCTTGGCCGCGGCCAGTTTGTCGGGGTGCAAGTTCAGGCTGGAACCGAGGATCGCGACATTAGCCTCAATTTCCGCGAGCCTGCTCTGCTTGACCGTGACTTGTCGTTTGGCGTTTCGATCACAGACAGAACGACAGATTTCAGCAATGCGGCCTATGAAACGCAGGTCACTTCGATTTCACCTTCTCTTGGGTTCCCGGTCAGCGAGAATGGGCGATTGACCCTAAGATATACACTGGCTGACGAAGACATATTCAATGTAACGGATGATGCTTCCCTGATCATCGAGGGAGAAGCGGGATCTCAGATACGCAGTGCGCTAGGTTACGATTACACGCTCGATTTGTTGCGTGGGGGTCTCAACCCCAACCGCGGTATTTTGTTCAGCTTTGGCCAGGAATTCGCCGGGCTTGGTGGGGATACGGAGTTTTTGAAGACGACGGCGCGGGTTGTTGCCCAACGCGACATCCTGAATGAGGAAGTCACTCTGCGTGCAATTTTTGAAGGTGGTGCGGTGGCCGCAATTGGAGGTGGCTCAACGCGGATCACGGACCGCTTTTTTCTGTCCTCGCGTCAGGTGCGTGGTTTTTCGTCACGAGGGTTTGGTCCGCGAGACACCGGAGCGGTAGAATCTGATGTGCTGGGTGGCAACAAATATTTCGCTGCCCGGTTCGAGGCTGACTTTCCGCTCGGCTTGCCGGAAGAATACGGAATAAGTGGTGGCGTATTTCTTGATTTGGGCTCCTTGTGGGACCTAGACAACACGGTCGGCGACGCGCCCGTTGATGATGGATTTGAGCTACGGTCCTCTATCGGATTCTCGCTGCTTTGGGACACGCCGGTGGGGCCCTTGCGAATGAATTTCTCAAACCCGCTTAAGTCCAATCCTTTGGATGATGAACGCACCTTCGACTTCACGATCTCTACGGCATTCTAGTCATGTCGCGGGGGTTTTGTTTGTGGCTGGTTCTTGGGCTCTGTCATTTGGCGCTCCCTTCGAGCGCACAAGATATCGGTCTAAACCTGCCGCCTCCGATCTTGACGATTGATCAGGAGCGGCTTTTTCAAGAGACCGGGCTAGGCACCCGATCTGCAGCCGCGATCGAGACCGAAGTCGAGATGCTTGCCGCAGAAAACGCCGAAATTGAAAGCGAGCTTATCGCTCGGGAGCAAGAGCTGACCGAGAGACGGGCCACCTTGCAACCCGATGAATTTCGCGCGTTGGCGGATGCTTTTGACGCCGATGTTCAAAGAATTCGTGCGGCGCAAGATGAAAAGGCGCGCGAGGTCAACAGACTTCGCGATGTGGCGCGGCAAGAGTTCTTCAACGATGTTGCAGGGATCATTTCAGATATTGTGCGTGAACGCGGAGCGTTGGTTGTTCTGGACCGAAGGGATGTCTTTCTGTCGGCGGATCGAATTGACATCACAGACGAAGCAATTGCGCGAGTGAACGCTGTCTCTGACAGCGAGTGATATGCTTGCGGCAATGCGGTCCGCTTGATACCACCTAAGAAAACCGGGCAGAGGACGCACCACATGACCGAGACGCTCGCACGCGCTGATATTGACCTGATCCAGCGTATCCTTCCGCATAGATACCCATTTCTTTTGGTTGACCGGGTGGTCGACATCAACGGGACCACCTCAGGCGTTGGCATCAAGAATGTGACAATGAATGAGCCTCAGTTCACCGGGCATTTCCCTCAAACCCCGGTGTTTCCCGGTGTATTGATGGTGGAAGCCATGGCGCAAACAGCCGCCGTGATTGCAGGCGTGGGACTCGATTTGGCGGACAAGAACTTTGGCGTCTATTTCATGGCGATGGAGAGTGTGAAATTTCGCCGCAAAGTCATTCCGGGAGACGTACTGCGGATGGAAGTCGAAACACTTCGTGGGGGTGGCAAGGTCTGGAAATTCAAGGGGCTTGCCACTGTCGAGGGCGATGTTGCCTGTGAATGCCAATTTACCGCGATGATGGATTTGCCGAAGTGAGCGTTGATCCCAAAGCCGATGTGCATCCTTCTGCCGTGATCGAGCCGGGTGCGACGGTTATGGCTGGTGCAAAGGTTGGGCCGTTCTCGATAGTCGGTGCACAAGTCGTGTTGCACGATGGGGTCGAGTTGAAGTCGCATTCCGTTGTGACCGGGATAACCAGCGTTGGTGCGGAGACGGTGATTTTTCCGGGCGCCGTGATCGGTGAAATACCGCAGGACCTAAAGTTCAAAGGCGAGGCGACGCGACTGATCATTGGCAAGCGCAATCGAATCCGCGAGGGCGTCACAATGAACACCGGCACAGAAGGCGGTGGGGGCGAAACGCGTGTCGGTGATGATTGCTTGTTCATGACCGGAGCCCACGTGGCACATGATGCAATCGTTGGCGACCGTGTCATCGTGGCCAATCAGGGTGCTATCGCAGGTCACTGTGTGATCGGCGACGATGTGATTATCGGTGGGTTGTCTGGCGTGCATCAGTGGGTTCGGGTCGGCAAGGGTGCGATTATTGGAGCCGTAACGATGGTGACCAACGATGTAATCCCTTACGGTCTTGTGCAAGGACCGCGCGGGTCGCTTGACGGACTGAATCTCGTTGGGCTCAAGCGACGCGGAGTGGATCGCGCGGAAATTTCTGCTCTGCGTTCGGCATTTCAATCGCTGGCTAGCGGAGACGGTGCATTCCTTGAGCGGGCTAGGGCGCTGAAGGCAACGTCCGATAGCGCTTATGTCAACGAGATCCTGGAATTCATTCTTGGCTCTTCAGATCGTTCGTTTCTGACACCGGAGAGATAAGTCCATGCTTGCTTTGATCGCAGGGCAGGGCCAACTACCGCGCATTCTGGTCGGGCGGCTGTCGTCGACACCTCATATCGCCTCGCTTGAGGGGTTCGATCCTGAGGGACTAACGCCGGACCGTCGTTTTCGGCTAGAGACACTGGGCTCTTTAATCCAGGATCTGAAATCATCTGGCGTTACCGAGGTCTGTTTTGCCGGCGCGATCGCGCGACCCGCTGTAGATCCTTCTGCGTTGGATACAGCAACAATTCCATTGGTGCCGCGCATCATGGCGGCGCTCCAGATGGGCGACGACGCAGCTTTGCGCACGGTTATTTCGATCTTTGGAGAGGCCGGGCTAGGGATCAAGGCCGCGACAGATATTGCGCCCGACCTTTTGCCGGCCGAAGGCGTGTTGTCCACGCGGCAGATTGAAGATCGCCACCGCACCGACGCGATGCGCGCAGCCGAGATAGCCGCCACTTTGGGTGACCTTGATCTTGGTCAGTCCTGCGTGGTGTACAAAGGACAAGCTCTTGCGCTTGAAGCTTTGCCGGGCACGGATTTCATGTTGGAAACACTGATCGATACCGACTTCGGCCCGGGCGGCGTATTCTTCAAGGCCAAGAAACCCTCGCAGGACGTGCGAATTGATCTTCCTGTTATCGGTGTTGACACTGTACAGCGAGTGGCGCGTGCCGGTTTGGACGGACTCATTATTGAGGCGGGTGGCGTCATGGTGATTGAGTTGGCCGATGTTGTCGCCGCCACGAACGCAGCGGGTCTTTTTCTTTGGGTTCGAGGCAACTGAGAATGCTTCCTTTTCATCTTTTGCCTGCGTATCCAAAATGAAGGTTTTCGTTCTGGCAGGCGAGCTTTCGGGCGATAAGCTTGGTGGTGCACTCTTGGCAGGCTTACACAGACTGCTGCCAGATTTAGAGGTGCGCGGTGTTGGTGGGCCTCTGATGCAGGCGGAAGGCGTTAGCAGTCTGTTCCCGATGGACGAACTGTCCGTCATGGGGATTGCCGAAGTGCTACCGAAATACCTTGATCTGAAAAAGCGTCTAAATCAGACGGCCGCCGCTGTGCTGGAATGGGCTCCGGACGTGCTTATCACAATCGACAGTCCTGACTTTTCTCTGAGGCTGGCAAAGCTTGTGAAGGCGCGTTCTTCGATCAAGACTATCCACTATGTAGCACCTTCTGTTTGGGCATGGCGACCAAAGCGCGCGGAAAAAATGGCGGCACATATCGACCATGTGCTGGCACTGTTGCCGTTCGAACCGCCATTGATGAAAGCCGCTGGAATGGGGTGCGACTTCGTAGGGCATCCGATTGTTGCCGAGCCGATCGCAACGGATGAAGAGGTGCGCATCTTTCGTCAGGCCGAAGCGATTGGGGACGCTCCGATGCTGCTTGTCCTGCCTGGATCGCGCAGAAGCGAAGTGGCGCGACTCTCGTCTGTCTTTGGAGCTGCGATGGAGCCAGTTTTGGCTGCACATCCTGATGCTCGAATTGTGGTGCCTGCGGCGTCGGCGGTAGCGGGCTTGGTAAAAGAGGCTGCCGGAAGTTGGCCGGGTAAGCCAATTGTTCTCGACCCCAGCGAAGGCCTCGACCCGGTTGGCAGAAAACGAGCGGCCTTTCGCGCGGCGGATGTCGCCTTGGCTGCGTCCGGGACGGTTTCGCTGGAACTTGCCGCCAATCGCACGCCAATGGTCGTCGCCTACGATATGAACTGGCTGACTTGGCAGATCATGTCGCGTCTTGCAGTGATCGACACGGTGACGCTCGTCAATCTGGTGAGTGGCGAAAAGGCCGTCCCTGAGTTTTTGGGACCAGCGTGCCAGGCACAGGATATTGGCAGGGCTCTGTTGCCCTTATTGACGAATGCGTCGGCTCGCGAGAGACAAGTCGCTGCGATGGAGCTTACCATGGACCGTCTCGGACGAGGCGGTGAGCCTCCGGGATTACGAGCAGCCAAAGCCGTCATTCGGGTTGTGGACGACCGGGCCTCTTAGGAGCCCCGCCAAATCCAGCCGCCTCCAAGCACACGGCTTGATCCCGTCTGATAGAATACACAAGCTTGACCGGGCGAAACGCCTTCTTCCGGCGTCAAAAGCTCGATCTCGGCTTCGTTGTCAGAAAGAGGGCGGATCAGCGCATCTGTTGGCGGACGCGTAGAGCGGACTTTTACCGAAACGGACCATTCGTCTTGCGAAGAAAGCGGTTTGTCTCCGAGCCAGTTGATCTCACGCACAGGAATGGTCCGTGTGGACAGCATTTCTTTGGGTCCGACCACGACCCGTCTTGCATCCACGTCAAGCTTCACAACATAAAGTGGCTCATCAAGGCCGCCGATGCCAAGACCGCGACGCTGACCGATCGTGTAGTGAATGACGCCTTTGTGCGTTCCGACAACCCGGCCATCCGCATGCACGATTTCCCCAGGCTCTGCCGCACCGGGGCGCAGCTTTTCAATGACGCTGGCATAATCCCCGTTGGGCACAAAGCAAATATCCTGACTGTCAGGCTTGTCGGCCACCCCAAGTCCATGGCGCGCTGCAAGAATCCGGGTTTCATCCTTCGACTTCAGATGACCCAAAGGGAAACGCAAGAATGCAAGTTGCTCGGGCGTGGTCGAGAACAGAAAATAGCTTTGATCACGCGTCGTATCAGCAGCCATATGCAGCTCGGGACCTTTTGCACCGACTTTCCTTTGGATGTAATGGCCTGTTGCCATGCAATCGGCATCCAAATCTTTCGCCGTCTCCAGAAGATCCCTAAATTTTACCCGCTCGTTGCATCGAATGCAGGGTACGGGAGTGGCACCTGCCAGATAGCTGTCTGCAAATTCGTCAATCACAGCATCGCGAAAGATGTTTTCGTAGTCGAGCACGTAGTGCGGAAAGCCCATATCTTCCGCGACCCGCCGGGCGTCGTGAATGTCTATGCCTGCACAACATGCGCCTTTTTTCGAAAGAGCTGCGCCATGATCGTAGAGCTGCAGCGTGACGCCGACGACGTCATAACCTTCGCGCGCAAGTTCGGCGGCGACGACGGAGCTATCCACACCGCCTGACATGGCGACGACCACGCGTGTGTCTGCCGGGGCTTTTGCGAAGCCGAGAGAATTCAATGCGTCGCGATCGTCGAGCGCCATGTCAGTCACCGTTTAGGAAGAGGTTCGTGAGAAATATAGGAAAATGCAATCTAGTCGCAAGGGCCGCCTTCACTCGCAGTTAAGGCCTATGGTGCAGTAATGCCGTCGAACGTGTCTGAGGATGGCCCGAATGTATCTAAAAAAAGTTGATGGACCACGTGCGGTTACCTTGCCCGACGGAAGTGTTATGACCCGCGCCGATTTGCCGGAACCCAATACCGGCAGGTGGGTCGCAAGCAGGAAAGCTGCAGTCGTTCGGGCTGTTGAAGCCGGGCTAATTAAGCGAGATGATGCGTTGGAGATATATGAAATTTCAGATGAGGAATTCGAAGGTTGGCAATCATTGGTTGTGCAGCATGGTGACACAGCGCTGAAAGCAACGGCAATTCAGCGCTATAGACAACCAGAGGTTGATGTGTAAAAGTATGCGTATGATAACCCCCAGTTAACCATTGGACGGCTATTAAAGACGGGTGACGGGAAAACTGCGGAGAAGCGACATGCGCGTACTGTTGGTAGAAGACGACCCTACGACTTCGCGGAGCATCGAAATGATGCTGACCCACGCGAACTTGAATGTTTATGCGACGGACCTTGGTGAAGAGGGAATCGATCTAGCCAAACTCTATGATTACGATTTGATTCTTCTTGATTTGAATTTGCCAGACATGGAAGGCCATGAGGTTTTGCGCCAACTACGGATGGCGCGTGTTGATACACCGATTCTTATTCTGACCGGTTCCGATGACACGGAAAACAAGATCAAGAGTTTCGGCTTCGGTGCAGATGATTATCTGACCAAGCCATTTCACCGGGAAGAGTTGGTGGCGCGTATTCATGCGATCATTCGACGCTCCAAAGGTCACGCACAGTCGGTGATAAAAACCGGCAAGGTTGAGGTTAATCTGGACGCAAAGACTGTTGATGCAGGGGGACGTGCTGTTCACCTTACCGGTAAAGAGTATCAGATGCTTGAGCTCCTTTCGCTCCGCAAAGGAACAACTTTGACAAAAGAGATGTTCCTTAACCACCTTTACGGCGGTATGGACGAACCCGAACTGAAAATTATCGACGTCTTTATCTGTAAACTGCGCAAAAAGCTCGCTGAAGCCACTGAGGGCGACAATTATATCGAAACCGTTTGGGGGCGTGGCTATGTTTTGCGGGACCCCGATCCAATTTCAGTCGAACCCGAGCCTGTAGCCGCAACGGCCTAACCTTTCGCCTACAGCAAGGGCTGGACCTTGGCATATCCCGAACCTATCCATATGAAAATGGGTTCGGGACCTTCCTATGTCAGACACCACTTCCGTAAACGATCTAACCGAAGATCAGGCGCAAGCAGAATTGCAGCGCTTGGCTTTGCTCATCAGCAAGGCGAACCAAGCTTATCATAGCGCCGACGATCCCGAGATTTCCGATGCGGAATACGACTCTCTGAAGCGCCGAAATCTAGAGATAGAGCTGCGTTTTCCTCATTTAAAACTATCCGACTCGCCCACGCTGATGGTCGGTGCACCTGCGGCAGATGGTTTTCAAAAGATCGAGCACAGTCTTCCGATGTTGTCTTTGGGAAATGCCTTTGACGCCGAGGATGTCCGAGACTTTGACTCGTCAATTCACAAGTATCTGGGTTTGAAAGAGGGCGCGGCGCTCGACTACACGGCTGAGCCGAAAATTGACGGCCTTTCCCTTTCTCTGAGATATGAAGAGGGAGTATTGGTGCACGCAGCGACCCGCGGTGATGGCCGTGTTGGGGAAGATGTGACTGCGAATGCGCGCACAGTCAAAGATATTCCGGAAAGACTCAAAAATGCACCGGACATTCTGGAAGTGCGTGGCGAGATCTATATGAGCCATGCAGACTTCGAGGCGCTGAACGAAGCTCAGGCAAACGCGCAGAAAAAGATTTTCGCGAACCCCCGCAATGCTGCTGCAGGCTCCCTTCGTCAACTGGACTCAAATATAACGGCGTCCAGACCGTTGCGATTTTTTGCATATGCTTGGGGGCAGGTCAGCGAACCGCTCGCAACATTGCAGAGCGCAGCTATTGCGCGCCTGTCCGATTTTGGATTCTCAACTAACCCTTTGACAAAAGTCTGCAAAACGCCGGACGAGTTGATCGCCCACTATCAGGATATTGAAGCGCAACGCGCGACCTTGGGTTACGATATCGACGGCGTCGTTTACAAGGTGAATGATCTCGCCTTGCAGAATAGATTGGGTTTTCGTTCGACAACTCCAAGATGGGCCATCGCACACAAGTTCCCTGCCGAACTCGCTTGGACCCGTCTGGAAGCCATTGATATTCAGGTTGGTAGAACAGGTGCGCTGAGCCCGGTTGCAAGACTGCTGCCTGTCACGGTCGGTGGGGTCGTGGTCTCAAACGCAACGCTGCACAATGAAGACTACATTGCTGGCCTTGCCTCAAATGGTGATGAAATCCGCAACGGAAAGGATATCCGCATCGGTGACTGGGTGCAGGTTTACCGGGCGGGTGACGTTATCCCGAAAGTAGCAGATGTCGATCTCAGCAAACGCCCATCGGATTCAGAAGCCTTTGAATTCCCAAAGCTTTGTCCAGAGTGCCAGTCGAATGCTATTCGCGAACCCGGTGATGCTGTCCGGCGTTGTTCCGGTGGTTTGATTTGCCCGGCGCAAATTGTCGAGCGGTTGAAACACTTTGTGTCGCGAGCGGCTTTCGATATCGATGGGCTTGGTTCCAAGCAAGTTGAACAGTTCTTTGAAGATGGATGGGTCAAAGACCCTGCAGATATCTTCACGCTCCGTGATCGTTTTGGATCAGGTCTCCAGCAGCTGCAAAATCGCGAGGGATGGGGGGAAAAGTCAGCCAACAAACTCTTCGATGCGATCGATGCAAAACGGAGTATTTCACTTGATCGGCTTATCTTTGCTCTTGGGATCCGTCACGTTGGAGAAGGGACGGCCTCACTTCTTGCGCGTCACTATGGTAGTTGGTCAGCTTTTGAAACAGCGGTAACAAACGCAGTAATTGACGATCCCGAAGACGAAGCCTGGTCAGATTTGTTGGCGATTGATGGGGTCGGCCGGGTTATGGCGACCTCTTTGGTGACAGCATTTCAGCAGCCGGCCGAGCGCGCATCCATTGATCGGCTTGTTTCATTACTGGACATAAAGGACATCACGCGCCCTGATGCAGAAGGAAGTCCTGTGGCTGGAAAAACCGTTGTATTCACCGGAACACTTGAAAAGATGACCCGCGCCGAAGCAAAAGCGCGCGCCGAAGCGCTAGGTGCAAAGGTTTCAGGGTCGGTTTCTGCCAGAACTGATTTGTTGGTTGCAGGCCCAGGTGCAGGATCGAAGGCCAAAAAGGCAACGGAACTTGGAGTTGAAACCATTGATGAAGACGGCTGGCTCGCTCTTATTGAGAGCCTATGAGCACGCGTCCAGAGGCATTATTTCCGCTATTTGCGGCACTTGAAACGCTACCGGGCGTTGGCTCAAAAACGGCAAAAGCCTTGGCCAATATGCATATTGAGAGCCCAAAGGACCTTATGCTGACGTTGCCGACAAGTGGCATTGATCGCAGGTTGCGGCCAAGCATTGCGGGATTTGCGGCGCCTGGTGTCGTGACAGTGAAGGTTCGCATTGAGCGCCATATCCCCGCGCGCACTAAAGGACGCCCCTACCGCGTAGATGTCAGCGACAGCACGACGACGTTTCAACTCGTCTTTTTCCATGCGCGCACAGATTGGCTGGAACGGCAGTTGCCCGTGGGCGAAGAAAGAATTGTCTCGGGAAAGCTGGAAGTTTTTGATGGTCTTGCTCAAATGGTTCACCCAGACCACATCTTGAAAGAAGAATTGGCGTCTGATCTTCCTGCTTTTGAGCCTGTATATCCGTTGACCCAAGGAGTGACCCAGAAGCTCATGGCGAAGGCGACAAAAGCGACCGTTGAGCTTTGCCCCCAACTGGCGGAATGGGTTGATCCGGATTTAAAGGCGAAAGAGCATTGGCCGGACTGGAATGAGGCTATTGCCAAGGCACATTCTCCTGATGGAAGTTTGGAGATACTTCCAACTGCACCTGCACGAACGCGTTTGGCTTATGATGAATTGTTTGCGCATCAAATGACGCTGGCTCTGGCGCGCGGTCAAAATCGTCGCCGAAAGGGACGTCCCAGTTTGGCCAATGGCACGCTTCAAAAGCGCGTTCTGGATGCCTTGCCGTTTACGCCAACACAAGCACAGCAGCGCGCCGTAACTGAGATTCACGACGATATGGCGTCACCTTTTCGGATGAATCGTTTGCTGCAAGGCGACGTCGGATCAGGCAAGACGTTTGTGGCCTTGATGGCTTTGCTGGCCGCAGTAGAAGCTGGCGGGCAGGGCGCAATGATGTCGCCGACTGAAATTCTTGCGCGTCAACACCTTCAGGGTCTGCGCCCTTTGGCTGAGAAAGCGGGTGTTGTTATTGAAATTCTGACCGGGCGCGACACAGGTTCTGAACGCAAGGCTAAACTTGCAGCGCTTGCGGCAGGAGACATCGCCATATTAGTCGGCACGCATGCGCTTTTTCAAAAAGATGTGTTGTTTCAGGATCTGCGACTTGCTGTTGTTGATGAACAGCATCGGTTTGGCGTGTCGCAAAGACTGGAGCTAGGACGCAAATCTGCAGCAACAGACGTGCTTGTCATGACAGCCACGCCTATTCCACGCTCACTCAGTCTTGCGCAATACGGCGATATGGATGTTTCGGTTCTGGATGAAAAGCCCCCGGGACGGACCCCGATTACGACGGCGTTGGTTTCGTCGGGGCGATTGAGTGAAGTCGTTGATCGCCTCGAAACCTCGCTCAATGAGGGGCGTCAGGCCTATTGGGTCTGTCCATTGGTCGAAGAGAGCGAGACGTTGGACCTGGCTGCGGCTGAAGATCGGTTCAAGAATCTGCGGTCTGTTTTTGGCGAAGGCCGCGTCGGGCTTGTTCACGGTCAGATGCCATCCGCGCAGAAAGACGCGGCGATGGCGGCCTTTGTTGCAGGTGAAACTCAATGCCTCGTTGCGACCACAGTCATAGAGGTTGGTGTTGATGTTCCCAATGCCTCCATCATGGTTATCGAACGCGCCGAGACATTCGGTCTTGCACAACTCCATCAATTGCGTGGACGAGTTGGGCGTGGTGCGACTGCGTCGACCTGTCTTTTGATGTATCAGGCACCACTGACAGAAAGCGGGCGGCGACGGCTGGAAATTCTGCGTGATAGCGATGATGGCTTTCGCATCGCTGAAGAGGACCTGGCAATGCGTGGGGCCGGTGATGTGCTGGGAACTGCACAGTCTGGCATGCCACGTTTCCGGATCGCAGATCTTGAACGACAAACCGGGCTCATGGCAATGGCGCAAAAGGATGCGCGCCGCCTGATCGAAATGGATCCGACGCTGCAAAGCGACCGTGGCAAGGCGGCGAGAACGCTGCTTTGGCTTTTGGAGCAGGACCGAGCGATCAAAATGATTTCAGTAGGTTAGCAGCGTTTCACGCTTTTTGTTCGCAAATGTTCTTAAAAAGTTCTTTACATCTCGCATCAGATTTGAGAACAAAGGGTCAACATAAAGCGGTTGCTCGCTGCTTGCATTGAACCAAAGGACGCTGACATGGCTGAGATCAAAGAGACAATTGCGCGCTGTCGTAGCACGATTGCGCAGGACTTTGCCGGGGCTGCGGCGCTTGTTGCGATCTTTGTGGTTATGCTGAATTTACCGTCACTTTTCTAATTTCCGCCTCTGCCTGCGGTCTGATTGATCGGTCCTGCATCCTGTCCCCAAAATTCGATGCAATGACACTGTCCCGTCATGATGGCTCCTGTCCCGGAGTTTTCACCGATCACGCCTTCGGACACGCACACTTACGCCGCGACCCTTGTCAGGGTGGCGGCGTTTTTTTTGGATGAGGTTTGGTGAAGTGTGGTTATTTCACGCGCAATCAGACTGGTCCAATGCCTCTGTTGCCTCGACAGTTGCATCCAGCGCAAGAAGTATTGAGGCGTGACGGTTTTTGAACTCTCTTGCTGGAATGAGGACTTCAAAACCATCAAAGGGCGCATCTGGAACTGGGCCGTTGGCTTTCAGCATACGAATTAGCTGCGTGCGCGCCTCAATGATTTCGGCCTTAGTTCGACCGATAACGTTGGCTGCCAGAATTGAGGCCGATGCCTGACCTAGTGCACAGGCTTTCACGTCTTGCCCAAACTCTGATATCTGACCGTCCCGCATAGATATCCCGACGGTCACCGTCGACCCGCATTGCGGTGATCGTTTCTTGACCGACGCTTGCGGAGCCTCAAGACGTTCCGTCAGCGGAATATCGGCTGCCAATTCCAGAATACGTCCAGAATACAGCTTTATGAGATCGGTATCGCCCATGACTTTCCTTTGTCGCATCTCGCCTCTAGATAAGGGGTCTTAGTCTTTGACGCAAAGGTTTGCTCTATGTCTTTTGATCCATCCAGTCTGGTTTACAACGATCAGGGTTTGATCCCGGCTATCGCACAGTCTGAAAGCGGTGAAGTGCTGATGATGGCGTGGATGAACAGTGAAGCCGTGGCCAAGACGCTGGCGACGCGGCGTGTCACTTACTGGTCCCGGTCACGACAGGCATATTGGGTGAAGGGAGAAACCTCTGGTCACACACAGGCCCTTATCGACTTGCGTGTCGATTGTGATCGGGATTGTCTGTTGCTGATTGTCGATCAAGCCGGTCCAGCCTGTCACACAAACCGTCGTTCGTGTTTTTTTACATCCGTGCAGCGCGATGGTGAGACGGAACTAATGGCGCCACAAGAGGGCCTCTAGGCGTCCAACCCTACTAACCGGCGGATGTCCGCGGGACTGGCACCGTCATCGCGGTACTTGCTTATGGCCCTCGCGTCGTCGCGTTTTGCCAGTCTCCTTCCTTGATCATCGCGGATCAGCATATGATGGTGGTAGCGTGGGGTAGGAAGTCCGATAAGCCTCTGGAGAAGAACGTGGATTTTTGTGGTGTCGTGCAGATCTTCGCCTCGCACAACGTCAGTAATCCCCTGGGCTGCATCATCCAAGACTACTGAAAGATGATAACTTGTTCCCATGTCTTTTCTCGCGAGAACCACGTCACCAACGGTAGTTTCCAGCGCTTGGGCAGGAATTTCAACGATGCGTTTTCCATTGTGTAAGCATTCTTGAAAAGACAACGGAGGATCGTCACCCAAGACATCTACGGCGCGCGACAAGAAGAGACGGAGTGCGACGTGTTTGGGAATGGGTGCGTTCGCGTTATCCGGTGCTCGGAGACGACAGGTTCCGGGGTAGATTGGACCATCCGGTCCCATTGTAGTTGAAGATTCCTGTGGCGCTGACAACGCCTCCGCTATATCGCGCCGCGAACACGCGCAGGGAAAGAGCAGATTACGCTGCCAAAGCGCCTCAAGAGCCGAATTGTAATCTGACAGTCGTTCTGACTGACGGACGACCGCCTCATCCCACATTAGCCCAAGCCAACTGAGATCATCATAGATCTGCGTCTCCCACGACGCTCGAGAGCGGCTTTGATCAATGTCTTCGATTCGAAGAAGAAACGCGCCGTCATTGGCTCGCGCCATGTCATGAGCAAGAATTGCCGAGTAGGCGTGCCCGAGATGCAGTGGTCCTGTGGGGGATGGTGCAAACCGGGTTCGAAAGGTCATGTCTTAGGTGCGGCGCAGCACATAAACCGTAGATCCCATGTCTTTGGCAGGTAAATGCGGCCCGTGTTCTTCGAAGATCAGTTCAATGTCTGGTGCCAGAACGGCGATATCCAGTCTGTCTGTATAGGCCCGGTCAGCCAGTGTGGCATCATTAAAGCTAAATGCCAGGAAACCGCCCGGACCAATTGCGTCTACCAGCATATCAAGAGTTTCAGGCGGCGCTGCTCCTAGGCTTACGACACCAGTCGCTGCGATGGTCGTGTAGTCAGCACGTTTGATATGCCCCATCGAGCCAGCTTCACCTTTCCAAACCTGTCGATAAGCGGGTTTGCTTTCGGCTGTCTTCAGCATCTCAGGCGAGATATCGGTGCCATCGATCACCTGAAAGCCAACTGCCTTGAGCGCCATTCCGGATAATCCAGTTCCACAACCGAAATCCAAAATAGGCTTCTCTATATTGGCACCTGATTGTCGCAGGGCCAAGGCGAGCCGGGCTGGCGTAACATAGCCCCATTCGGCCACGTCTTGTTCATAGTGTTGCGCCCAATTCGCGTAGCTCTCTTTGATCTCGGCGTCGCTATGGGGCGTCCACAAACTGTCTTCAATGTCTTTGTTGCTCATCC
>JABDQU010000407.1 GCA_013042105.1 Boseongicola sp. | reverse complement strand
ATTCTGTCGCCTTCCGATGTCGCACTCATCGCAGCCATGAACGTGGCCAGCGTCGTCGTGTTCCGCAAACCCGTTGTCGCCCTGATCGCTACAGGAGACGAGCTTGTCCTGCCCGGTGAAACGCCCGGACCCGACCAGATCATCGCCTCCAACGCGCTCGGCCTTGCGGCCATGGTCGAAGCTGCCGGCGGCACAGCGCGCGTTCTTCCCATCGCGCGCGACCGGATAGACGCGCTACAGGGCGCTTTCGATCTGGCGACGGGCGCGGACTTGGTGGTGACCATCGGCGGCGCCTCTGTCGGAGACCATGATCTGGTTGGAAAAGTCGCTGAAATGCGCGGACTGGAGCGGTCGTTTTACAAAATCGCAATGCGCCCCGGCAAACCCTTGATGGCGGGCCGAATGGGTAATGCTTCGCTGATGGGACTACCCGGAAACCCCGTATCTTCAATTGTTTGTGGGCGTATCTTCATGCAGCCGATGCTGGACGTCATGCGCGGACTTCCGGCCCGCATGCCAGACACCAGAACCGCCTTGCTGGCCAATAACATCCCAGAAAACGGCCCGCGCGAACACTATATGCGCGCGCAGGAAAGCGCCGGGCAGGTTACCGTCGCCGAAAGGCAGGACAGCGGTCTTTTGTCGGTATTGTCACAGGCCAACGTTCTGGTCGTGCGCCCCCCGCATGACCCTGCGAAATCCATCGGAGACGCCGTGCAAATCCTTGATTTGTAAGCGTTGACACAAAACAAGAACGCGTATAGAACATTACTTGAACATGAGGCCGATTACACTTGGCGAGCAGAGGAGGTTTGCGTTAATGTTGACCCGTAAACAATTAGATTTGTTGGAATTCATCCACAAGCGCGTGCAACGCGACGGCGTTCCGCCTTCGTTCGACGAAATGAAGGAAGCACTGGATTTGCGCTCGAAGTCGGGCATCCATCGGTTGATCACCGCCCTTGAAGAACGCGGCTTCATTCGTCGCCTTGCGCATCGTGCGCGGGCGATTGAAATCGTGAAGCTGCCAGATGCCTTGGACACGTCGAAAGGATTTGTTCCAAAGGTCATCGAAGGCGACCGGCCCGCCGCCGCTCCGCCTGCAAGGTCGATGCCGGTTGAAGCACAAGCGATGGAACTTCCCGTCATGGGCCGGATCGCGGCCGGTGTGCCAATTGCCGCGATCAGTGAAGAAAGCCACAAGGTCGCCGTTCCGGGGCAAATGCTCTCGGGCAAGGGGCATCACTATGCGCTTGAAGTGAAGGGTGACTCGATGATTGATGTCGGCATCAATGATGGGGACATTGTTGTCATTCGCGAGACCAACGTCGCTGACAATGGTGATATCGTTGTTGCTCTTGTCGAAGATCAGGAAGCAACACTGAAACGCTTTCGCCAACAGGGCAACACCATTGCTCTGGAAGCGGCGAACCCGGCCTATGAGACGCGCCTGTTCCGCGACGATCAGGTCAAGGTCCAGGGCTGTCTGGTCGGTTTGATCCGCAGCTACTGAGACCAAAGCCGCGCGCCCTGTTTTGCGCGCGCGGTTTCCAATCGCAATGTATCGCCCTGATGATACAGCGCCAAAGCGCCGGTGCGGCGCAGGCTTTCCAATCCGAAAATGGTGCATTCCGTTTCCTCGGCTTTCGGCACCTTGATATTCACCACGACATAATCAGCGTCCGCGCAATCAGCGATGGCTTTGGCGCCGGCGATCTTGCCTGTGGCGTGGAAGATCACAGTGTTATGCAATTCGACGACGTGCCGTCGCTCGTCGGTCTCAAACCCTCTGCGCCCAAACGCCCGCGCCTGTTCGACAGGATCACCATCGTTTTCCAACCAACTCATGGCCGCAAAGCTGTTACCTCGCGATTTCGAGATGTGACGCCCCTCGGCCGTCATTACACCAATCAGGCTTCCGGTTTCGTTAACGATAAGATCCGGGCGCGGTGTCGCGTTCCAGATGAAGCCAGACACGACCATAGCGGCAAGGCCTGCAAAGCGCGCCCGACCCTGCCACAACACCAGCCACAAGAACCCCAAGGCAACAAGCGGCAAGACGGCGGGCGACGGGCTCCAGATATGACTGAGGGCCCCCGGCAAATGGGCAACCTTGTCCGCAACAATCAAAATCAAGTTGATCGCGGGTTCCATCAGTTTCAATCCAATCCAATGGAGGCCAAAAGGCCAAAGCACAGCTGCAAGAACGGCGGCGGGCATGATTATTGTCGCCATCACAGGAACAGACAGGATGTTGGCCAGAAGGCCGAAGTGCGGAATTTGGTTGAAGTGGGCAGCCGCGATCGGCGCGGTCGCCAGGCCCGCGACAGCAGATGACAGCGCCACGCCCGACACCACGCGCAGCAGCCATGGCCAACGGCTGTTCGACCAGTCGGCATCGCGCATCCAGCCAAACGCCGCGACAAGTGCGATGGTGGCTGAGAACGACATTTGAAAACCAGGCCCAAGCAGGGTTTCGGGGCGTAAACTCAGCACAATCAACGCGGCCAGTGCGACGGCGCGCAATGTAATGGCGCGACGGTCGGCGAGCACGGCAAGCAGCATCGTCGCGACCATGATAAACGCGCGTTCTGTCGCGACGTTACCCCCCGACAGCGCAAGGTAAGCCGCCCCGGCAAGCAAGGCACCCGCCGCACCAATCTTTTTCACTGGCGCGCGCAAGGCGATAGACGGGACCAAAGCCAGACCATAGCGGATCGCAGCAAAGACAAAGCCGGTCAAAAGCCCCATATGCAGACCCGAGATCGCCAGCAAATGCGCAAGATTGGACGCGCGCAGGTCTTCCAGCGTGGCATTGTCCATGCCCGAACGGTCACCGGTCGTGATAGCGGCGGCAAAGGCCCCTGCGCGGCCGGGCAGAAGGGATTGCACGGCGCGTGAGATATCGAGGCGCAGTCGTGTAATGGAAAGGCCAAGGCTGCGCGCACCTTCGCCCTTCCAGAGCAAGACGGGA
Organism: Boseongicola sp.; assembly: GCA_013042105.1. GTDB lineage: Bacteria > Pseudomonadota > Alphaproteobacteria > Rhodobacterales > Rhodobacteraceae > Boseongicola. The sequence goes on along the minus strand of JABDQU010000407.1, from coordinate 4,238 downwards.
GTACGGGTATATCCGACCGCGCCAATGCCCTTGAACCACGCCATACGCTGAAAATCGAACCCGCCGGGTTCGACGGGACCCGAAGGGGGCGACAGATGACCAGTCAGGATCACTGTCTGGCCGATTTCGTGGTTATGGTGTGACTGATCCCCGTGAAGCGACACCCGCACTTTGTCAGGCGTGCGGTGGGGGCGCATGTTGTAAAGAACCACCTGATCAAGCGTCAGGCGCACGGCGTCGGATTGTGAACGGTCGATGTTCAGGATGCGGCCCTCGATCGGTCCATAATACCGGAACCCCAGTGTCGGCGCCGCAACGCTGTGGGCGCGCCATGCTGCGAGCGTGAACCCAAGCGCAATCAAGATCAAAGCCGCGATACAGACCTGAAGTGCCGGGTCAAGACGCCGCGCCAAAAAGGCACCGACCAAAGCTGCACTCAGGAGTCCGGCAAGTTGGGGGATCGTTGGTTCGCTCTTGATCATGAAATAAAAGCCAATTCCGATGCCAAGCAGCACCGGAGACCAAGGGAAAAGGTGCCCGCGCTGGCGGTCGATCAGGCTGGAGAGTTGGAACATAGAGGCTGCTCTTGTCTCCTGTTGGCGGGTTGATTACACATCCGCCACGCTACCCCCATCATGGTTTCCAAAAAGCTAATTCCAAAGGCCTGCCCGCATGACCGAACGCCCTGTTGTGACCCGTTTCGCTCCGTCCCCGACGGGGTATCTGCATATCGGTGGCGCGCGCACCGCCTTGTTCAACTGGCTTTTTGCGCGCCATCACGGCGGCAAGTTCCTGCTTCGCGTCGAAGACACGGACCGCGCTCGGTCTACGCCAGAGGCGACCGAGGCGATCTTCCGCGGTCTGCGCTGGCTGGGGCTGGACTGGGACGGTGATGCGGTCAGCCAGTTCGAAGGTGCTGCTCGACATGCCGAAGTCGCGCGCGAGATGCTATCGTCAGGTGCGGCCTACAAATGCTTTTCGACGCAGGACGAGATCGCCGCGTTTCGCGAGGCGGCGAAAGCCGAAGGACGCTCGACGCTGTTCCGCTCGCCCTGGCGCGATGCCCCCGAGGCCGACCATCCGGACGCGCCCTATGCAATCCGGGTGAAGGCACCGCGTGAGGGCGCGACAGTCATTCAGGACGCCGTGCAAGGCGATGTCACAATCAAAAACGAAACGCTTGACGATATGATCGTGCTGCGCTCGGACGGAACACCCGTCTATATGCTGGCGGTGGTGGTCGACGACCACGACATGGGCGTCACCCACGTGATCCGCGGCGATGACCACCTGAACAATGCCGCCCGGCAAATGCTGGTTTACAACGCCATGGGCTGGGACGTGCCGGTCTGGGCGCATATTCCGCTGATCCACGGTGAGGACGGCAAAAAGCTCTCGAAACGTCACGGAGCCTTGGGCGTTGAGGAATGGCAGGCGGATGGTTATCCGGCTGCGGGTATGCGCAATTATCTGGCGCGGCTTGGCTGGAGCCACGGCGATGACGAATTCTTCAGCACCGAGCAGGCCATAGACTGGTTCGGGCTGGACGGGATCGGCAAATCTCCTGCCCGGTTTGACACCAAGAAACTGGCAAACCTCTGTGGCCAGCATATTGCCGTTATGGACGATGCTGCACTCGTAGCAGAAATTCAGGAATATTTGACTGTCTCGGGCCAGACAAATCTGACAGAGGCTCAGATGGCCGATTTGCAGCGTGCGATGTATTGTCTCAAGGACCGTGCGCGAACCTACCCTGAACTTCTTGAAAAAGCAGCGTTTATCTTAAATTCACGGCCCGTCGTTCCGGATGAAAAGTCAGCGAAAGCGCTGGATACGGTATCCCGTGGTATACTGAATGAATTGACGCCGCACCTGCAAAATGCTAGCTGGACACGCGACGCTCTGGAGGGCGTTGTGCAGTCTCTTGCAGAGGCACACGGCACCAAGCTTGGAAAGTTGGCAGGACCGCTGCGCGCGGCACTGTCAGGCCGGGCAGTCAGTCCGAGTGTGTTCGACATGATGCTGGTCCTTGGCCGCGAGGAAACCGTGCAAAGACTGCGCGACGCGACCACCTAATCCGGGCTTTCCCCACGTCTACGGGGTCTGACCCAACTTCAGATCCTGCGCACGTTCGCGACGGACAAACCGACCGGCCCTCTTGCCGGACCGAGAAACGGGGATAACCATGGCAGACACCAATAAGACAGCCAAACTTTCGTTCGATGGCAAGGAGTTGGAGTTGCCAATTCTGTCCCCAAGCGCGGGTCCCGACGTTCTGGACATCCGCAAGCTTTATGCGCAGGGCGACGTCTTCACCTACGATCCCGGCTTCACGTCAACGGCCGCCTGCGACAGCACGATCACTTTCATCGACGGTGATCTGGGCGAGCTTTTGCACCGTGGATATCCGATCGATCAACTGGCCGAAAAATCGCACTTCCTCGAAGTCTGCTACCTCCTTCTTTATGGCGAGCTGCCGTCAGCGGTTCAGCTTGAGGACTTCGAAAGCCGCGTGACAAATCACACGATGCTGCACGAGCAGATGGTTTATTTCTATCGCGGCTTCCGTCGAGACGCGCATCCGATGGCCATTATGACCGGTGTGGTCGGCGCCATGTCCGCGTTTTATCACGACAGCACAGACATCACCGACCCATGGCAGCGCGAAGTCGCAACGATCCGCTTGATTGCCAAGATGCCAACGATTGCCGCCTGGGCCTATAAATTCTCGATCGGGCAGCCTTTCGTCTATCCGCGCAATGATCTGGATTACGCATCGAACTTCCTACGCATGTGTTTCTCGGTGCCTGCTGAAGAATACGAAGTGAACCCGATCCTCAGCCGCGCGATGGACCGGATTTTCACGCTACACGCCGATCATGAACAAAACGCTTCTACATCGACTGTGCGTCTGGCCTCGTCCTCGGGTGCCAACCCGTTCGCCTGTATCGCCGCCGGTATCGCCTGTCTCTGGGGTCCGGCACACGGTGGTGCGAACCAGGCTTGCCTTGAGATGCTGCGCGAAATTGGCACCGTGGATCGTATCCCCGAATACATCGCCCGCGCCAAGGACAAGGAAGACCCCTTCCGCCTGATGGGCTTTGGACACCGGGTCTACAAGAACTTTGATCCGCGCGCCAAAGTGATGAAGCAGTCGGCGGACGAAGTGCTTGATCTGCTGGGCATCGAGAACAACCCGACGCTTCAGGTCGCCAAGGAACTTGAGCGGATCGCGATCGAAGACCCTTACTTCAAAGAGAAGAAGCTCTATCCAAACGTCGACTTCTATTCTGGCATCATTCTGGATGCGATGGGCTTCCCGACGTCAATGTTCACACCGATCTTCGCGCTTGCGCGCACCGTTGGCTGGATCAGCCAGTGGAAAGAAATGATCGCCGATCCACAGATGAAAATCGGTCGCCCGCGTCAGCTTTATGTTGGCCCGACGGCGCGCGATTATGTGGACGTGGAAAACCGCTAAACCCTTTAAGAAAAGCCCTGCGGCATGCAAAAATGCCGCAGGTGCACAAGCGGTGCGTCGCGCGTTTCACCCTATATAACTGTCAAGCGAACAGGAGATTAGGTGATGAAACCGACGCCAGAATTATCCAATACCGTGGACCTTGAGGTCCATCATATCCCGCAGACCATGAACGACCGGGTGGCTTACCGGATCGTGAAATTCATGCGCTTTTTTGCCGACAAATTCTTCGCCAAACGCTATGGCCACCGGGCTGTCGTGCTGGAAACCGTCGCAGCTGTGCCGGGCATGGTGGGTGGTTTGTTGCAGCACCTCAGCGCGATCCGCCATATCCGCGACGATCAGGGCTGGATCCGTGAGTTGCTGGAAGAGGCCGACAATGAGCGTATGCATCTGATGACCTTCATCCACATCGCTCAGCCCACGCGTCTAGAACGCTGGGTGATCATGATCGGTCAGGCAATCTTCTATAACGTCTACTTCTTTACCTATCTCTTTGCGCCGAAAACTGCGCACCGGATTGTCGGGTATCTCGAAGAAGAAGCCGTGGTAAGCTACACGCAATACCTTGCCGAGATCGAGGCAGGACGTGTTGAGAACGTGCCTGCCCCGCAGATTGCCAAGGACTATTGGAAGCTTGAGGACGATGCGCGCTTGCGCGAAGTGGTGATTGTGATCCGCGCCGATGAGGCCGCGCACCGCGACACCAACCACGATTTTGCCAACAAGATCGCGTCCGGCGAACACGTCTGAGGCG
>JABDQU010000130.1 GCA_013042105.1 Boseongicola sp. | reverse complement strand
ACTATATCCACACCAACGATGTTCTTCACCGCGATATTTCGCCTGACAACATCCTGATCGATGGCAAGGGCAACCCTGTTCTGATCGACTTTGGTGCGGCCAAGGAAGAAGCCACTCGCGCCAGCCGCGCGCTTTCGGCACTGCATGTGGTCAAAGACGGATACAGCCCGCATGAATTCTATATCGCAGGGTCGACACAGGATGCGTCGTCGGACCTCTATTCGCTGGGTGCTACGTTTTATCATGTTCTGACGGGCATGGCCCCGCCGGATGCGCAAGCGCGTGTGTCTGCAATCGCGGCCGATCGGCCTGATCCTTACAAGCCGGTAACAGGCAAGTTCCCGCAGTTTGAGGATGCGTTCCTGCATGCCGTGGATAAGGCGCTGAGTGTATTCCCACCGGATCGTATCCAAACAGCACGCGACTGGATGGAGCTGGTCGATACCGAGCGCCGTCGTTCGGCTGCGTTGCAGCAGGCCGAGTTGGATCGCCAGATTGAACTTTCGATCTCACGCCTCGTTCAGGAAACGAACAAGGCAGTGGAAGAAGACATTAAAGAACACGAGGCCAAGTCGAAGGCCGAAAAGAAAGAAGCTCAGCGTTTGCAGAAACTGGCTGAGGAACAGATGCGACAGCGCAAGAAGACGCTGGATGAACTGGCAATGCTGGATGACCAGGTGTTCCTGGAAGAGCAGAGCCGAAATGCAGAACACGCGATGCGTCGCTCGCAGATGGGCGGCAATCACGATGAGGCTGGTCGAAAACGGAAGAGATCGATCCTGAGCCGTTTGCTCCCATTCGGATTACTGCGCGGCACATTCCGCGGCAACGGTCCTTCGGATTATCTCTAGAGAGGCAGAACCATGAAATTGTTTAAGAATATCATGTCGAGAAAGCCCGACCCGGAAGAAGCGGTGGGCAAGATTGATCTGGAGATGGATGTGGAACCATTGCGTCGCCGCAGCGATCCGCTTGCCGACGACACGGGCCGCGTGAATTCCAGCCGACAGACGTCGGATTTCAACGATCCGCTGTTCGCAGATCGCTCGAAGCCTTCCTATGAGCGCGAAGAAGAGCCTGAAGAAGTTGATGGCGCAGGTTGGGGCGCAACGTCATGGGACGATCACGACGATTGGGATGACGAGGACGACGATTGGGGCGACGACGATGGCTTTGATGCCAACGGAGAAGACAAGACCCATCTCGTGAATGAAATTCGCGGGGCAGTCAGTTCGGTGAGCCACGTATCCCCCGATGAGGATCACGAGGACAGCGCGACACACACCGAATTCCCTTCAAGCCGCTGGTCGGACGATGCGGAGTTCGGGCGCAAGGCGATTGCCCGTAGCCAGCTTGGTAGTCAGATCGATGGAGCTGAAGACCGCTTGATGCGCGAAACCGACTCGAAATTTGTGGACAGCGAAAGCAGCCGTCGTCGCTCTGCTATGGCGCATCTGAAAGCCGCCGCGCAAGCAACCAAGGCCGACCGCGTGCTGAAGCATGTAGCCGAGCGCGACCCGACTGCTGATCCGGAAGAGCAGAGCCCTTACCGAGATGATCTGGCGAAAGTTGTGCGCCCCCGCACGTCCAGCCGCCCGATCAGCCGCCCCGTGAGCCGCCCTCGCAGCGAGCCAGCTGCCTGGGATCAGGGCACAAGCGATGAAGATGCCGCGTTGTTTGCGGCAAGCGAAGAGTCTGCTTTCGACGGCGACAGTTTCGAAAACGCAGCGGACGAGGATCATGATAATCTGATGGCAGGTGCGCCAGCGGATCTGAGTGCGGACGACTTCGCGGATGACAGTGCATTTAATGATGAGCCCTCCGCGTTTGCCGGGTCTGCCTTTGCTGACGACGACGACGACGAGGCTTCGGATTGGGGCAGTCGGTTTGCGTCGCACGACGACGAAGGTATTGATCGGTCTGAATTTTCTGACGAACCAGTTTCCGAGGCAGCGGCCGAAGACGCCTCCGCGATGAAGAATGAGACCTTCGACGCCGACGAAGACGCAGGTGGGTTCGATATGGATGAGAGCCTCGATATGGACGAAATTCCCGAAATGGATGGTCCTGTCGCAAGCAGTGTCGTGTCGGAAGTTGTCGCGTCTGCCAATGAGGCAGAAGAGGAAGACGAGCCGGTGGATGACGACTTCGTGCGTCGCCAGATTGCCGAGATGTCCGGTGTCTCCGAAGCGGCGGCCGAAGTTGAGCCTGTGAGCGAAGCGGATGGCTATGTGAATGTCGCCGCGGCTGTTTCTGGTCGGGCCGGACGCAGTGCGGGCCGTGTGAAGACTCGGCTATTGGGCTTCCAGACGACCGAAGACACGCAGGAAGATGTCTTTGAGGCGGCGAAAGCTGCAAGCGAGACAAACAAATCTGAGTTCCCGGTTGGTTGGATCATTGTGATCAGCGGGCCAGGGCGCGGGTCGTGCTTTACGATGTTCACCGGGGTCAGTCAGATCGGTCGTGGCGAGGATCAGGCGGTGCGTCTGGATTTTGGCGACACGTCAATCTCGCGCAACAACCACGCTGCTGTCGCCTATGACGATGAGCAGGGCAAGTTCTTCCTCGGACACGGGGGGAAATCAAACCTCGTGCGTCTGAATGGGAAGCCCGTTCTTTCGACGGAAGAGCTGGTGAACGGCGACATGGTTCGCATTGGCGAAACGACACTGAAATTTGTAGCGCTTTGCGGTGAAGACTTCACCTGGGCTTCCACCGAGGACGAAGGGACTGCAGCCGAGTAATGACTAAGTCGCCTGACATAAGGTTTGACGTTGCATCTGTCTTGAATCGCGGTCGTCGCGATTATCAGGAAGATGCAATTGCGACGGACTTCCCGCGGGGCGCGGAGTTCGGCTATGCCGTCCTATCGGATGGTATGGGCGGGCATGCCGCCGGAGATGTGGCGTCGAAAATCGTTGTGACCGAAATGTTCAGCGAGCTTAAGTTTCAGTCCTCTGATACCAAATCCTTTGTTGAGAATGTCTGTGACGTTCTGAAGGGGGCGGCGGTATCTGCTAACGCTTGTATGGCTGCGCACACCTCGAACAACCCTGATACCGCTGGAATGGGTGCAACGCTTGTGGCGCCGGTATTCTTGCGCGACAAGTTGTTCTGGATTTCGATCGGCGACAGTCCTCTGTATCTTTATCGCGGTGGACAGCTGCGCCAGTTGAACGAAGATCACTCACTTGGTCCGCATATCGACTATATGGTGCGTTCGGGCATGATGTCGGAAGACGTTGGTCGCAACCATCCGGATCGTAACGCGCTGACATCGGTTCTGATCGGTGAAACGATCGAACGTATCGATTGTCCGGAAGTGCCATTCCAACTGCGCAACGGTGACATCCTGGTGGTTGCCAGTGACGGGTTGCAGTTCTTGTCCAACAGCAAGATCAGAAGTGTGCTGCGTGACAGTGATGATCAGCCCGCGATGCGGATTGCGGATCGCTTGATGAATGAACTGGCGACGCTTGGCGATCCGGAACAGGACAACATCTGTTTCTCGGTGATCAAGGTACGCTTCAGGTCGCAGCCTGAAGAGAACGCCAACATCTTCACACCCGAATTTGAAAATCGCGCGACACGGCGCCGTCAGGTGACGACGAGGCCCATCAAGCCGAAATCTGCGCCAGCGGAAGAGCCCATTACTGCGAACCGGGAAAGCGCGGAGCCTGACGCACAGGCCCCGAAGAGCAAGAAATCCGGACGTGATGGTGGACCGATCTTCTTGCGGCGCCGTTGGCTTGCGTCGGATGGTGGCGCATGAAGGATACCGCTTCCGACGAAGATGTCATCGAGCGGCTCCAGTTTGCGCTTGCCGCAGAAGCTTTGCCAAAGGCTGCCCGTGAGCATGCTTCGCTTTTACTAAAGCGTTTGTCCTCGCCGGTGCGAGTGTCAGTCCTTGGATTGCCCGGTGCCGGGAAGTCCGAGCTGTTGAACATGTTCATTGGCCAGCGACTGCTTCCGAAAGACAGTAAGCTTCCAACGACAGAGCTGACTTATGGCACTGTTGAGCGCATCGTCGTGACCGACGCCAGTGGCGCACGCCAGGTTGTGGACGGATTGGATTTTGAGAAGGCGCGGGCGTTTTCGCCGGCGTTTATGCGCGTGGAAATACCAATTCCGCTGCTGCAGCGGATCAGCCTGTTGGAGGTTGTCACAGACGGGTCGTCGACCGAGTTTCAGTCGGCAATCGATTGGGCTGTCCGGCGCACCGACATCGCGCTGTGGTGCACCCAGACCTTTGGCCCAGCTGAAGCCAAGCTTTGGGGACGTGTTCCCGACAGTCTGAAGGACCATGCGTTTCTTGTGCTGTCGAAAGCGGACGTCCTGTCCGCCAAAAGCGCTCTAACCTCGCGAATCGCTGATCTTGAGACAATCGTATCTGAGGAATTCCATTCGCTCTTTGCGGTGGCGACGCTGCAGGCGATTAAGGCACATGGCGCCGACGGTGAGGTTGACGAGGCCATCTATCATGCTTCGGGTGGCGGCGCGCTAAGCGCTGAAATTCTACGGCATGCCGAGCGTGGACGCCGGGCCGATGTGGACAGTGCACATTTGTTTCTTGCTCGCTACCAGATCAAATCCCCGCCAAAGGCGTCTTCACCGCACAAGGTGGTCGAAGAGAAGGCTGAAGCCTCAGATAAGGCTGCGCAGACGAGCGCGGCAGTGGCAGAGCCGCAACGCGACTCAGGAAACGACTTTGCTGAAGAAATCGTTGAAAATGAAACGATTTTCTTAGATTCCGTGAGATTTTTGCGCCGTCGAGGCGATGGTTTGTTGCAAGCCGCGACTGACTTGGGTCGGGGAAAAGCCGATGGAATTGTCGAGCAATGCGTGGACGCAGTTGAGCATCTTGTCGATCTGTTCAGTGACGATGATTCCGGCTGCACGGTCGTGGATGCGTTTCTAGACGATCTGACAGAAGCCTCTGATCTGATGGTCTTGATGCAAGTCGAAAGCGGCGACGCGTCGGCAGCAGATGCAGCGACTTTGTTGCTTCAGCTTCGTCGTGAAATGGAAATGAAATTGGCAGCTTAGGAAGGTTGAACACACGATATTGACCGAAGATCCGTCACAAAAAGGCCAGATTGGCCGGGAATTCTAGCGCAGTTCGAAACGATGGCGCCCGAACAGAAGTTGTGACCGGTCAAAATGGCCCATCAGGTGTGTGTGTTCGTTAGGTAGTAGATATGAAAGTTGACACGAGGATCATGGAAGAAGGTGCTGCACCAGCTGCTGGCAATGCGCATCTCCTCGGACGCGGGTTCGAGGGGCTGGAACCTTACTTGCAGAAATCTCGCGAATTGCGTCAGGCGCTGGTCGCTCTGGGCAAGATGGGGGATAAGTCCACCAACCGTACAGCACGCCGTCTGCATCACCAGTTGAAGCATGCCGAACCGTCCGTGACGATGATCGGACAGGTCAAGGCAGGCAAAACGTCGCTTGTAAACGCGATGGTCGGTTTCCCCGATCTCTTGCCTGCGGATGTGAATCCCTGGACGTCGGTTGTGACGTCCTTGCACCTCAATCCGCATGTGTCTCAGGAAGATAATCGCGCAAGTTTCCGCTTCTTCGATATGGAAGAGTGGAGCCGTCTGTTGGATCGCGGCGGTCGGATTGGTGAGCTTGCGAGCCGCGCTGGCGCGGAAGACGAGCTTGAAAAGGTCCGCGAACAGGTCATCGAGATGCGTGAGAAGTCGCGTGAGCGTCTGGGCGATAAGTTTGAGCTGCTCCTTGGTCAACAGCACGATTATGGCTATTTCGACAACGAGTTAATCGAACGCTACGTCTGTCTTGGTGACGACTTTGAGGACGATTTCGAGACCAGTCAGGCGCAAGGTCGATTTGCCGACATCACCAAGTCAGCCGAAGTCTTTATGCATCGCCCCGAGATGCCGATGCCTCTCTGCATTCGTGACACGCCGGGGGTGAACGACACGTTCATGATCCGCGAGCAAATCACCATTCGTGCGATCCGTGAGAGCCGTATCTGCGTTGTCGTTTTGGCGGCGCATCAGGCGCTGAGTTCGGTTGATATGGCCCTTATCCGTCTTATTGCGAATGTGAAATCGCGTGAGGTGATTATCGCGGTGAACCGCTGCGACGAATTGAGCGACCCTGTCACGCAAATTCCGCAGATCCGCGATAGCATCCGCGAGACACTTGCCGAACATGATGGCCCGAAGGAAGCGCAGATCATCTTCTCATCGGCCTATTGCGCCACGGCTGCGTTGACGGGCAATGTTGATGCGATCGATGCCGAGACACTTGAGGCAATGACCGCATGGGCCGTTGAAGACGGCCGCGTGACGGACCCGGAAGCTCTGACACCAGAGGAGCTTTTGTGGGATATTTCCGGCCTTCCAAGTATCTATGCTGCGCTGAGTGAGCGTATCGCAGATGGTGCCGGTCAAGACATGCTTGACCGTATTGCGAAGTCGGCGATGAACCTGGCGAACGGTCTCAACGCAGCGCACCAGGTAGTATCGCGCCGGGAGTCTGACGCGGGCTTGCCTCCGCTTGAAAAGGGACAGCTGGAAAGCGAGTTGGAGCGGATTGAAGGCGAGTCGATTGCCGCGATGAATGCGGCGTTTGAGGCGACGATCGATGAGTTCCATAAGCGGCTTGAGCGTTCGCACCGAAGTTTCCTAGAGCGGGCCACAGGTTCGTTACTGAAGCACCTTGAGGAAAATGGTGAAAGTGAAGTCTGGGAATATGACCCAAGCGGACTGCGGATTTTGCTGCGCACTGCCTATCAGGTTTTTGGCCGCAAAGCTCAGAAGACCACGAAAGACTTGCTCATTCAGACGGCTGAAACATATGCCAGCGTATATTTCCGGCTGTTCGATGTCGCCGAAGAAGACTTTGGCATAGAAGCCCCTACGCCTCCGATGGTGCCGTCTCCGGTACTTTTGGGTCAAACGATTGCGCTTGATCTGAAGGGCACGTGGTGGTCGCGCTGGTGGCACAAACGTCGGGGGTTCCGGTCTTTTGCGACGGAATTTGCCGACATGATAAAATCCGAAACGGACCCGATCGTGGAAAGCCTTCGTGGTGCCCATGCGGAATCTATTCGGGAAGCTTCTTTGCATGAGTTGCGGGAGTTCATGTCTGAACAACGCCAGCTTCTCATGCGCCTATCCGAAGAAGCGGAAAATGCACCGGGCGGAGCTGCTGCCTTGCTTGATGCTGAGGGCACCGCTGTGAAGCGTGCGCAGCTCAAGCAGACTATGGCGACGCTCACAGAAATTGCGGCCTGAGGGGGTTACAATGGACGACCAGAATGAACACCAGGACAACTCTGGTGAGACAGATGCCACAGAGAGCCTTGAAGACTCGGTCTTTCGAGTTCTAGACGCAAGCCGACAGTCGGCTCTCGAGGACGAAAACAGGCCGCGCAGCGTTTCCCAAATGCAGTTCGAGGCCTCGGATGTTGAGGATGAGTCTCGTATCTCCAGTTCGCAGGATGATTTTGCGTCGGATTTCGCAGATCCATCGTTGCTCTATCGTGGACCCGCGCCTGTTGCAGACCTTCAGGAACCAGAGGTTCACCAGGAGTTCGATCAGCAAGAAGCCGAGGCGGCGCCGTTTGAAGATCATGCGTCGTTTGAAGATTATGCCGAGGACGGGCCCGAAGCCGAGGAATACACGATTATCGAAGCCGCGCACGAAGAGACGGCCGAGGAAGAAATTGACGCACCCGGGCTTCCTGAGCGGGCAGAGGGCGGCAAGCCTGTGCTGTGCCTGATGGGCGAATTCAGTGCGGGCAAGTCGACGCTTTCGAACCTGTTGATCAAGACAGCCGCTTTGCCGGTGAATGTGACAGCAACCCAGCTTCCGCCTGTTTGGATCTCAAAAGGGGACGACGCGCCTTACCGGGTGGGACTTGACGGACGTCACTTCGAGATCGAGCTTGAAAACCTTGAAGCGGTGTCTGTTGAAGACACAGCTTTTATCCGGATTTTTCACGACGCCGAGCTTTTGGATCATTGCGATCTGATCGACATGCCCGGTATTTCCGATCCAAACATGGATGCAGACGTTTGGGAACGCGTGATCCCCTATGCGGATGCTGTGATTTGGTGCACCCATGCGACTCAAGCCTGGCGTCAGTCGGAGGCGGCCGTCTGGTCGATGCTTCCGCCTGCGCTTTACGCAAACAGCTTCTTGCTTCTTACGCGTATGGACAAGATTTTGTCTGAACGTGATCAAATGCGCGTCGCAAAACGCGTGGGTCGCGAAACGGTGGGTTTGTTCCGCGAATTGTTCCCCATTTCGTTGACGCGCGCGCTTGCGTCCGATGGCGATGCCGAAAAATGGGCGGCAAGTGGGGCGGAAGATTTCTTAAATGGCCTGCACCAACTCTTGGCAGAGATTGGCGATCGCAAAGCGGAATATGCGGCCGCGCATGCGCCAACGGAACCTGACGAGCCAGCGAAATTTGTGATGCCGTCTCGCGTTCAGCCAAAGAAGCTCTTGGCCCGCCGACCAACAAGTCGGCCGGTCTCGGCTCCGGCGCCTTTGCCGCCTTTATAAGTCACACAAGCGCACGTGAGCGTCGATCTAGGCTGGCGGGGCTTGCGTCCGCCCGTCTTGCTGCGCATTAAGGTGACGGCGCACGGCGCGTTCGTGCGTTGACGTGACAAAGGGCGGATAATGGACGTCACCGAAGCATTGGATAGATTTCGCGCAGACGCTGAAGGCTGTGATCTTGTGGCCTTTGCGGACCTGAACACCTCAATGATCCTATGTGTCAGCGCGTCGACCCGTCATGCTCAGGAAGAGTTGGATGCGCTGACTGAAGCCGCTTCGGCTGTTCTGGACGGAGCGGTTGCCGAAGGAGCATTGAACCTGATTGGAGGCTCCAAGCCGCAGACAGCCATCACGATGACGCCGGTGGATGTGAGGGTTTATCTGCGCACTTCGAAAGCCCATAGCGAGGCGCTTATCTGTCTTTGTGCCCCCGATGCGGATTTGGCGAAAGTCGTCGCACTTGGCACGGCAGCGCTGGCCTCAATCATGGCCGAAGCTTGAGGGAGGGGGATCGCATGGATGATTTTTCCCGACTGGAATCGAAGTTGGCAAAGCTTCGCCAGCGCGGCAAGGCACCCGGTGAAAGCCGGTCTATACGGGGTGAGCCAGATTGGCTCTTAGCTGCAATAGTTTCCGAAATCGATGAAACGATCCTTCCGCGCAACATTCGTTTTGCGTCAGGTGATGCCTCGTTTTCGATCGCGGTCGCCAACAGGCGACTTCAGGCTTTGACATCTGTGGTGCCTGCGCAGGGAGCGGAGGAGGGCCTTGTCGGCAAAGCGATTGCGAACGAGGAAGATCCGGCATTGCTTCAAATACGCGAGACCGTGGCAGGCATGCTCTCAAAAGGTGGTGTCTGGAAGATCGCCAGTCAGCGACAATCCGGTGATGGGTTTCCATCTGACATAGGTGTTCCGTCCGGACCTCTCGCACGGGCATGGGAAATTGTTCCGGCTGGGGCGTCCCGCGCGAACCCGGGCGCTGCGCTTGAAGAATTCCTTGGCGAGCTCAATGGCAGCGCCTCGGCGTGGCTTTTGATTGAGGGTGAAGAGGTCAAAGGAAAATCCGGGTCCGAAGACGTCGTGTCCGGGCTTGGCAATCAAGCGGCCTTATTTCTCGACGGTTACTTCAGCAAAAAAGACTTGCTTTTTCAGGGTGAAACGGGACCAAGCGGTCTTGTGTTTGCCGCTGAAGGCGATGGCGATGCGGTCCTATTTCTCGACTGTGATGCGTCCATGGCATTTGTGTTGAGCAAAGCAGGGGATGTTGCGACGCTCGCCCAGCAGTGGCAGGCGCGCGTCGCTCTTTAGGGGTGTCTCGGATTAGTCGGCGCCGGAAACCCGAATTTGCGCATCTGGTGCGGGCTTGAATGTCTTTTGCACGAGGAACGTTGCCACGGTGATCCCGATACCGACTAGATCGGTGACCAAGCCGCCCGCAATCATGCAAAGCGCGGCAAGCAAGAGGGCGGCGCGGATGAACCACGCGGTCAAGCCTCCCATGAACCAGCCCTGAACACCCGAGGACAGAAGGTAAACTCCGAAGACGGCCGTGATGCCTGCGCGGATTACGTCTATCCATGATCCGTCCATCAAGATCGCACCGTTGTAAAAAAACATGAAGGGGACAATGAAGGCAGCAATCCCGATTTTAAAGCTGGCCACGCTTGTTTCCATGGGGTTCGCGCCTGATATGCCCGCGGCGGCATAGCTTGCCAGCGCGACCGGCGGGGTAATCGCCGAGAGGACCGCGAAGTAGAAGACGAAAAAGTGAGCGGTCAAAAGTGGAATGCCAAGTTGCACAAGGCCAGGGGCAACAACCGAAGCGGCCACTGCATAAGCTGCGGTCGTCGGCATGCCCATACCGAGCAGGATTGAGATACACATTGCAAAAAACAGCGCAAGAAGCTGCGAGTTCTCGGCGATCCCGAGCAGAAGCGAGGAAAAGCGTGCGCCCACTCCGGTGAGGCTGATCACACCGACGATGATGCCTGCACAAGCGCATACTGCGATGATCTGGATTGACATGACACCTGCGAGCTCAAAGGCTTTCAGGATCGAGCGTGGCCCCATGCGGAACGGCGTGAGCCATGACACAACAGCAGCTGCGATTGTCGCCAATGTTCCTGCCCTGATCACCGAGTACCCGGCAAAGAGGGCATAGATCAGGATGATGATCGGCAGGAACAGATAGACCTGACGCACCATTTTGTTGAATTTCGGCAGTTCGTCTTCACGCATGCCGCGCATGCCGAGCTTGGCCGCTTCAAAATCAACCATGAAGTAGACGGAAACGAAGTAGAGGACCGCTGGAATGATCGCCGCGACGGCGATTTCCGTATAGGGAATGCCGGTAATCTCGGCCATGATGAAGGCGCCCGCTCCCATGATCGGCGGCATGATCTGGCCCCCGGTCGATGCGGCGGCTTCGACCGCACCCGCTGTCTTGCGATGATATCCGACCTTCTTCATCAGAGGGATCGTAAGCGATCCGGTGGCGACCACGTTGCCTGCCGAGGTGCCGTTGATCATTCCCATGAGGCCCGAGGCGAAGATCGCAACCTTTGCAGGGCCGCCCCGGGCACGTCCGGCTGCAGCGAAGGCGAAGTTCACGAAGTAGTCGCCGACTTTCGACGCCTGAAGGAAAGCGGCGAAGATAATGAACAGGATGATATAGGTCGATGAAACGGCGGTCGTAGGTCCAAGGATACCCGCGTCCGTGTAGACTTGGCTGAAGAAACGCGCCCAGTCGATCTGTGGCGAGTTCAGGAATCCCGGCATCAAGTGTCCCGTGAAGACATAGACAAGAAAAATTCCCGCAATGATGATCAAAGCCAGTCCCGCAACACGACGCGTCAACTCCATTATCAGCGCGGTGCCGGCAACGGCAGCCAAAGAGATTCCAATGGGCGCGAATGGTGTGCCGGTCGAGTTCCGCATTAGAGTGCCAAATATCGTAATGAGGTACGTCGCCACAGCAATGCCGCAGATGCCGAGCACGATATCTGGGACTGCGTATCGGCCGCGCGGGCTTTTGTGGAGCCATCCAAG
>JABDQU010000402.1 GCA_013042105.1 Boseongicola sp. | reverse complement strand
ATGGCGCGGGCAAGACAACGCTGATGCGGGGGGCCTTGGGGCTATTGGCGGCGTCGGGGACGTCGTCCCTGACCGCCCTGCCCGCGCGTGACCGTGCCAAGGTGGCGGCCTGGTTGCCGCAAGCGCGAGAGATCGCATGGCCTGTGACTGTTGAGACTTTGGTAGCACTGGGGCGGTCTCCTTATCTGGCGTGTGGTCGCAAGTTGTCTCAGACGGATCATGCTGCCGTCGCGCGGGCATTGGAGCAGATGGGCTTGACGGATTTCGCGGGGCGCGATGCGACAGCGTTGTCGGGCGGCGAACAGGCGCGGGTTTTGATCGCGCGGGTGTTGGCGCAGGACACGCCTTTGATCATGGCGGATGAGCCTGTGGCGGGGTTAGACCCGGCGCACCAGTTCAGTTTGATGCGGGTGTTTTCGACTTTGGCATCTCAGGGCAAGTCAGTGCTGGTGTCGATGCATGATCTGGGGTTGGCGGCGCGGCATTGCTCGCGGTTGGTGATGATCCATCGCGGCAAGTTGATGGCGGACGGTGCGCCGCGGGACGTGCTGCGCGAGGATTTGTTGCGGGACGTTTTTCAGGTGTCGGGGCGTTGGGACGGGGATGCTTTTCACGTGACCAATGCTTTGGAGGGCGCGGCATGAGAGGGCCAAAGCGTATCGTTTGCCTGACCGAAGAGACGGTTGAGACGCTATATCTGCTGGGCGCGGAGGATCGGATTGTCGGGGTAACGGGCTATGCAGTGAGACCGGCGCGTGTGCGGCGCGAGAAGCCCCGGGTTGGGGCGTTTACCAGCGCGGATGTGCCGAAGATCCTGGCGTTGGAGCCGGATTTGGTGCTGACGTTTTCGGATTTGCAGGCGGATATCGCGGCGGATCTGATCCGGGCGGGTGTCGCAGTGCACGCGTTCAATCAGCGTTCGGTTGCGGGCATTTTTGAGATGATCGCAACCCTTGGGGCGTTGGTGAATCGGGCGCGAGAGGCCGAGGCTTTGACGGCAGAGTTGCAGGCAAATATCGCGCAGGTTCGGCGCGCGGCCGAAGGGCGGCTGCGGCCTCGGGTTTACTTTGAGGAATGGGATGAGCCGCCGATTGCAGGGATCGCATGGGCGTCGGAGTTGATCGGGATTGCAGGTGGCGTGGATGTCTTTGCGGATCGGGCTGCCTCGCAAGGGGCCAAGGGTCGGATTTTGGACGCATCCGAGGTCATCGCCGCGCGGCCTGATCTGATTATTGCCAGTTGGTGCGGCAAGAAGGTGCGACCCGAAAAGATCGCCGCGCGTGCAGGCTGGGCGGATATTCCGGCCGTTTCACAGAGACGGATTGTCGAGGTGAAGTCGCCGTTGGTGCTGGCTCCGGGACCTGCGGCCTTGAGCGATGGGTTGGCCGCGATTGCGGCGGCGGTGTCTGAGACGGCGGACGCGATGGAGGCCGTGGCATGATCGGGCGGCTGGATTTCCTTGTGGCGTTTGGATTGGCGGCGGGCGTGCATGTGGCGGGCTTTGGGTATTTCGCGGCGACGGACGGATTTGAGGGTGCGGGCACTGAAGGGCGCGCAGCACTCAGTTTGCAGGCCGCCTCGCCCGGGATTGCAGAGCTTGTAGCGGAATGGGACACCACGCCGAACGTGGCTGAGTTGCGCGAGACGATTGATGCGCCTGACGCGCAAACGGCGTTTACCAAGGTGAATGCGTGGACGGATACGCGCGTCGTTCGCTCGGTGACGAAGTTGAGCGACGCGCCGGATGTCGCGGCACCGCCCGACGTGGCCAAAGCGCCGAGCCCGACACTGGCGGCGGTTACAACGCAAAGCCCGAGCGCACCAAGAGTGGCGCAAGGTATCAAGGTCGCGCGGATGACGACCCCCGTCATGCCGAGGGCGGCTGTGCCAGCGTCGATGCCGGAACCACTTGCCGAGGTAGAGCGCGCTGTTCTGGCGACACCGCGACCGCCCGTGCGACCCAAGCGGCGTGAGGCGGCTCCGGCAATTGTGGCGCGGGGGACAGGGGGCGGTGTGAGTGCCGGGAACTTGGGTGCGACGCAGGCCGTTGCGACAATTGCCCCGGCGGCGCGCAAAGCGGCGCAGGCAGCTTGGGCGCAATCGATCCAGAAACGGATAGCGCGGCATCAATCCTATCC
>JABDQU010000129.1 GCA_013042105.1 Boseongicola sp. | reverse complement strand
AACCATGGAGTTTCCAGCGTCTTTCCGTCGTGTTCGTAAAGGCAGGGTTCGATCAGGACGCGTTCGCCGATCCGTGCGGGGTCGATGCCATCCCCGACGGCGACGATATGGCCGCAGGCGTCGATGCCCTGTATGCGCGGAAAACGGAGCGCTTGGCCTGCCCAGCTGGCGTCGTCGGCTGCATTGTCGCCTTTTGAATACCAGCCGACCCGCGTGTTGATGTCGGTGTTGTTCACCCCTGCCGCTGCAACTTTGATGAGAACGGACCCGGGGGCCGCCACTGGCGTTGGAATTTCGGTGTTGTAGGCAAGAACCTCGGGGCCGCCGTGGGCGGTCAGCTGCACGCCGCGCATTGTCTTCGGTATCATCAGGTCCCTTTCCGGTTGTCGACTGCACGATTGCGCCCACAAGAAGTGGGGTCAAGCGGTGGTCTTGATCCGCCAGAACCTTGCCAAGGGCGGGATGCAGGCGTAGCACAAAAGCAAGCGCATTCCTCGGGGGAAAAGATGACTGACGATCCGCAAACCCTTGTGTCCACAGACTGGTTGGGACAGCACCTGAAAGATCCCGATCTGCGGGTGTTTGATGCATCTTGGTATTTGCCGGATGCTGGACGTGATACACGCGCTGAATACGAGCACGGACACATTCCGGGTGCGCGGTTTTTCGATATCGACGAGATCAGCGATCTGCGCTCGGAAATGCCGCACATGGCACCGCCGGTTGAGAAATTCATCTCGCGGATGCGGGCGATGGGTGTCGGTGACGGACATCAGGTCGTGGTTTACGATGGCGCGGGCGTTTTTTCGGCAGCACGCGTGTGGTGGCTATTTCGGCTGATGGGCAAGACGGATGTGGCGGTGCTTGACGGTGGGTATCCGAAATGGATCGCCGAGGGCCGTCCGACCGAGGATATGGCGCCGATCATGCGGGATCGACATATCACGGTGACGCGTCAGAACCACCTTGTGCGGGATGTTACGCAAGTCGCGGCGGCGGCAAAGCTGGGCGATCACGAGATCATCGATGCGCGCGCGCCTGCACGTTTCAAAGGCGAGGCCCCGGAGCCGCGCGAGGGACTAAGGTCGGGGCATATACCGGGGTCAAAAAACGTGCATTTTCAAACGCTTTTGAGCGAGGCCGGCACGATGAAGCCGGTGGACGAGTTGCGTAAGGTCTTTGAGGCGGCGGGCGTTGATCTTGGAAAGCCTGCGATCACGACTTGTGGGTCTGGTGTGACGGCGGCGGTTTTGTCGCTTTCTCTGGAACGGATCGGCCACCGACAGCATTCTCTTTACGATGGCTCGTGGTCTGAATGGGGCATGTATGACGATTTGAAAGTTGAAACGGGATGACATTGCAACGGGCTGGCACCGAGGTCGCCTATACCGTGACCTACCTTGAGATGGACGAGCGGCCAAAGTGGGATTGGCCGCGGCTTCCGGTTGGAGCCAGTGTCTCGCTTTTGCATGCTGAGGCCCCTCCGGTCTGGTTTTTCCTATCGCTTTATGACGCGGTGGGGCGAGATTATGCGTGGGAAGATATTCACAAGCGCGAGCATGCAGACATTCAGGAGTGGTTGTCTCAGGACAAGATGTCTTTGAATGTGCTTTACGGACATGGCTGGCCGCAGGGGTTCTTTTTGCTGGAGGATACAGGCGAGGGAGTGGTCGATATTGCGTATTTCGGGATGGTGCCCGAAGCTGTTGGCCGCGGGCTTGGTTCGTGGTTGCTGCGCACGGCCATCCTGATGGCCTGGGACCGGCCCGGAACCAAGAAACTGACAGTGAACACCTGCACGCTTGATCATCCGCGTGCCTTGCAAACTTACCAAAAAAACGGTTTCACGCCTGTGCGGCGTGCAGACCATACCCGAGTTCTGACCCGCGATCGTGATCTGTCGCGTATTCCATCCTAAGGATTTTACCAATGCTGACCAATCTGAAGCCACAACCTGCCGATAAAATTCTCGCCCTTGTGCAGATGTTCAAAGAAGACCCGCGCGAGATGAAGATCGATCTTGGCGTCGGTGTTTACAAAAACGCTGAGGGTGTGACGCCTGTGATGCGCGCGGTGAAAGCTGCCGAGCGCCGGATCGTGGAAAGTCAGGAAACCAAGGCTTACACGTCGCTTGCCGGAGATCCGGCGTTTTCAAATGCGATGCGCAAACTGATTTTGGCCGATAGTGTTGATGCCAGCCGTGTTGCGGCCGTTGCGACGCCTGGCGGGACAGGTGCGGTGCGTCAGGGGTTGGAGTTGATGCAATACGCGGATCGTGCCTCGACGATCTGGATTTCCAATCCGACGTGGCCAAACCATCCTTCGATCATCAAGTATCTGGGCGTGCCGATGCGAGAGTATCGGTATTTCGATGGCGAGACCCGTGGGGTCGATTTTGCGGGCATGATGGATGATCTGAAGGGCGTGAAGTCTGGCGATCTGGTGCTGTTGCATGGCTGTTGTCACAATCCGACTGGTGCGAACCTGACGGCTGAGCAATGGGATGCTGTGGTTGAATTGCTGGAGCGGACCGGCGCGGTGCCGTTTGTCGACATCGCGTATCAGGGATTTGGTGACGGGTTGGAAGAGGACGGGTATGGGACCCGACTTTTGGCGTCGAAACTGCCGGAAGTTATCATTGCGGCGAGTTGTTCGAAGAACTTTGGTGTGTATCGCGAGCGCACGGGCCTTTTGATGGCGATTGCACCGGAGGAGAAATCCAAAGCGTCGGCGCAGGCGACATTGCAATTCCTGAACCGTCAGAATTATTCTTTCCCGCCGGATCATGGGGCGCGTGTTGTCACGACGATTCTTGACGACGCGGAATTGCGCGCCGATTGGCAGGCCGAGCTGGAAGACGTGCGCGCGGGCATGTTGAAGTTGCGCACGCAATTGGCTGAATCGCTGCGGCAGCGGACGAACTCGGACCAGTTTGATTTTATTGCCGATCACCGGGGCATGTTTTCACGGCTTGGCGCAACACCGGAACAGGTCGTAGAGATGCGCGAGAAGTTCGGTATTTATATGGTGGGTGACAGCCGGATGAATATCGCAGGCCTGAACGAGGCTACGGTGCCGATTTTGGCGGACGCGATTGCCGCGACGGGCGTCTAAAAGAAAACGGCCCCGAATGCGGGGCCGTTTTTTTATCAGTATTTGAGAGACTTATTCACCGGCGATCCGTTGTGTCGGGTTGAACCGGGTGCTTGCCGGCACGGTAAACTGGCCGCGCTGAAGCTTTTGAATTTTGCCCTGACGCAGAAGCTGACCAAAGGAGCGCAGGCCCGCTTCGCGGCTGACTTCCAATGCAGGATCAACGCGCGCGACACGCTTCATGATCTCGGGGCGCGAGAAATGCGGCTGGCCTTCGACGAATGCGGTGTAGGCCGCCGCCGCTTCAAGCAGATCAGGCAGTTCGGTCGCGCCCATGTTGGCGGCGAATTCGCGGAAGTTTGAGGCTTCGGCCATAGTGTCTTCATCTACAGCGACGCGGCGCGGTGCTGCGCCTGGCTCTGGTGCGGGGTTGGTTTCGACTTCGTCGACGCGCTGGGATGATACCAAAACCAAGGGCGCGGGGCGCGCGGCTTCTTCGGCTTTTGTCACTTCTGAAAAGCTGGGGCGACGTGTCATCGCGCGCGTCAGGTCCTGACGATAGGCGTTTTGGTCTTCGGCTTCCTGTTCGTCGCGCGGAATGATGCGCGACAGAATGCGGTCGGCCTTGGTTGCGGCAACGGCAGCGCGCATCTGGCTGATCACGCGGCGACGGCGGATACCGTCGTCTTCGTTGAATTTCTGGTCCGTTTCCTCAAGCAAGCGACCAACATCGCCGTTGGTTTCCGACAAGGGCTCAAGCGGTCGGGATGGTTTCCGGTTAGCCTCGGGTTCGGAGGCGATCCGAATGTCTTGGGGTTCGTCCTCTTCGAAGTCACCGTCTTCAAAATCGTCGTCTTGGAATTCAGCGTCGTCGTCGCTTTCTGCGAATGCGGTCGGTTCCTGCTGGTTTTCAACTTCTTCGGCCGCGTCGTCGTCGGTTTCGTCGGTATTCTGCGTGTTGCCGACCTTGGAGGCGACATTCGCGATTGCGGCGTTCAGCGTTGCTTCGAAATCGTCTTCGTTTTCGTCGCTTTCTTCGGCGTTGGTGTCCGCCGGGATCTGATCAGGCTCTTCCAGGTCGTTAGAGTCGTCTTCGAAGTCGTCCTCGGTGGTGTCGTCCTGAGCGATAATCTGATCTTCGACGTCCGCGACGCCCTCGTTCTGAGGATCGGTGTCGTCTTCGTCGTCAAAGAGATTTTCTGCGGTCTCCTCGCCGGTGTCGAAGTCGCGATCTGAGGCGACAATCGACGCGATAAGCGAGGTGTCAGCCTTTTCGGCTGCGTCGTCGCTGAGGGTAAGGGGTGCTTCGGCTTCGACGTCGTCCGCGTCAATTGTGTCCGACACATCGGTGTCGGTCACGTCGTCTTCGTCTGCGAGGTCCGCGGTGATGGCGGCAATGGTTTTGCTCAGCGCGCGCTGGCGGAGCTGGGGTTCTTCGGTTTCGGCCCCGGCCTCGCTCTCCGGGGCGTCCTCAAAAGCCGATGGGTCTTCTTCGGGCTCGATGGTGCGAGATACAACGGCGCGGATACGGCGCAGTTTCTCGGCAACGCTTTCGGCCGGATGGTCAGTGGCGGCGGGCGCAGCAGAGGTGTCGACGGTCAGGACGTCTTCGGGTTCGTCCGCCATGAGATAGTCGTCGTCAAACGCCAACGGGCCGCTGTCTAGGACTTCGGCGTCTTCGGCGTTGTCGGCTTCAGCGACGGGTTCTGGTGCAGTCGGTGTTTCTGGCTTGGATGTTTCGGGCGCGGCGTCTTTGACGTCTTCATCAACCTGACGCAGGGCTAGGCCAGTGTCACCGACGTGGGCCTCCACGCGGCGCTGAACCTCTTTCTGGGCGATGTTCTGCAACATCTCGACATCGGGAGTCGGTGGCTCGGCACCGAAGTAGCGATCATCCGCTGCCAGATCACGGAAATACTCAGCAATCCCGCGCATCGTGCCAAACGGGTCGTCAAACCCCTCCAGCGTGCAGCTGAACGTGCCGTAAGAAACGGTCAGTATTTTGTTCGAACCAGTCATTTCGGGTCGCTTTCTCCCTTATCCAGCAACAATGTGTTTACCAAGAAGCGGGTCGGAAATAGGGATACTCCTAAGGAATTCACAGGTTTTTTTCGCGTCACAATTGTGGCGCTTGGGGCGATAACGGGTATTCGGCCATGGATCAGCGGCAAGTTCAATCCCAGCAGGGTGTTACATTGATAGGTGGCGCCGAGCCTAGCGCACAAAGCCTTGAGGAAGCGTTGAAATTTGCGCCTGTGCTTGTTGCAGCCGATGGAGGGGCGGATCGGGCCTTGGCGCAGGGGGAGGTGCCTGTCGCGATCATTGGTGACCTTGATTCGGTGTCCGAGGCGGCGATGGCGCGGGTTGGGGTTGATAAGGTCTTTGAGGTCTACGATCAAAACCGCACCGATTTCGAAAAGTCATTGGCGGCGATTGAGGCCCCATTCGTGATTGCGGTGGGGTTTGCGAACGGTCGGATTGATCACACTTTGGCGGTGATGTCGGCTTTGGTGCAAAGCGCTGGTGCGCCTGTGGTTGTGCTTGGCGAAGAGGATATAGTCTTTGCGGCACCGCTGGAGATGTCGCTTGACCTTGAGGTTGGCTCGCGGTTTTCGCTGTTTCCCATGGCGGATATTCGGGGGCGGTCTGAGGGGCTGGAGTGGCCGCTTGATCCGCATGCCTTCACACCGATGGGGCGGATCGGGACGTCAAACCGCGTGACGGGGCCGGTGCGCACGGCCTTTGATGCACCCGGCATGTTGGTGATCACGCCGCGGGCGGCGCTGGGGTCTGTGATTGCGTCTCTGACCGGCTAAGGCGTTGTTCGCGGGCGAGAATGTAAAGGCCCGCTGAGATTGTGATGCAGATGCCGATTAGCGCGAGGCCGTTCGGGAAGTCTCGGAAGATCAGCCAGCCGAGGGCCGCTGCGACCGGGATTTCAAGGTATTGCATCGGGGCCAGTGTGGCCGAGGGGGCGAAGCGCAGCGACCATGTCATGAGGAGATGGGCGAAAGTGCCTATGGTGCCAAGGGCGAAGAGCAGCGTCCATTCGTTGCCGCTTGGGAGCGTGACCGCGAGGCCTTGCACTTTGAAGGGCGTGGCGAGCAGCAGGATCGGTAGGAGAACAACCATTGCCATGAGGCCTGAGGCAGCCTGCAGGGTGATGGGGTCAACGTCTTTGGCGACCTGACGGGTGACCAGCATGAACAGGGCGAAATCAAGCGCGACACCGAGGGGGAGAAGAGCGGGCCATCCGACTTCTGCAAAGCTGGGCTGGATCACGAATAGTGTGCCGATGAAGCCGACGCAGCAGGCGATGATGCGACGTTTTCCGACCTCTTCGCCGAGAACGAAATGGCCTAGAATCAGCATGATAAAGGGCATGACGAAGGCGATGGCAACAGCGTCGGCGAGGGGCAGGTATCTGAGCGCGAGGAACATCATGCCAATGCCGAGGATGTGGAGGATCGTGCGGATTGCGGTGAGGCGTAAGAGACGGCCCTTCATGGCGAGTGATTTGCCGGTGAACCAGACGATGGGCGCGAGGATGGCGACCTGAACGGCGAAGCGCACCGTGACAAGCTGGCCGACGCCGATGGTGTCTCCGAGGATTTTGGCGATGGAATCGCCCAACGGTGCCAGGACGCAGAAGCCGAGCATCAGGAGTATACCAAGGACGGGGCGGTCGGTGTTCATGTCGGCACGCTAGCCGGGATGGGCGCGAAGTGCGAGGGGCGTGTAATTGCGATAGAGCGCTGCCTTACCGGACTCTCCCGTGGTATTTTTGAAAGGGTGAAGGTGCAGGGCCGGGACTTGCCGAAAGGGGCGGTTCGTGGTGTGACGGGTTGTCAGATAAAGGAGTTCATCCGATGCGC
>JABDQU010000399.1 GCA_013042105.1 Boseongicola sp. | reverse complement strand
TTCACGCGCGTCTTGATCTTCTTTTCGACCTGCAACACCGACATTTCGCCCTGCATCAGGCCGTAAACGACCTCAAGGCGCTCGGCGACTACAAGCGTCTCCAGCAACTTTTGCTTTTGGTCTACCTCAACACCCAGATGCCCTGAAACGAGATCGGCAAGCTTCGCGGCTTCGCGAGTCTCGCTGACTTGCGCCAATGCTTCTTCGGGAATGTTCTTCTTGATTTTTGCATAACGTTCAAACTCTTCGGCAACTGAACGCACCAGAGCCTCAACGGATGCTTCATCGCCCATTTCCTCGCCCAAGGGCTCAGCGAAGGCTTCGAAATAGACGTCGTTCTCAACAAAGTCAGTGATCTGAACGCGCGCACGGCCCTCTACCAAAACTTTGACGGTGCCGTCAGGCAGTTTCAGAAGCTGCAAAACATTGGCAAGCACACCAACGCGGAAAATACCGTCAATCGACGGATCGTCGATTGATGGATCGATTTGGCTAGAGAGCAGAATCTGTTTGTCGTCCTGCATCACTTCTTCCAGCGCACGAACCGACTTTTCTCGCCCGACAAAGAGCGGAACGATCATATGTGGGAACACGACAATGTCGCGCAGCGGCAAGACCGGGAAGGAGTCTTCAAAAGAGACGGTCATTATTTGTCCTCATACTTGGCAAGAGACCCGGTCCCGACATGCGGCAACCCATGAGTCTCTCCTTACGTTGCTACTATATGTGGGGGTCAGGCCACAGGCTTCAACCACTGTTTCAAGCTTTGACGAGTTTGGGGGTTTCACAGGCAGGGCGCAACCAGTCCTGCAAGAGAAATCCTGCCCTGCCAAAAGTTGACAGATCGTTAGCGCGAGCCCCCTGCAAAAAACAACGAAACGGCGATTTCCCGCCGTCTGTTTCGAATTAAGACAAAATTAGTGGATTGGCCCCATTTTCACCTTAGTGTCTTCGTAACAATAAAGTGCTGAGGGGCGCGCGAACAGGCAAGAATTGGATCTGCAAATGTGGGCAGGCTTAAAAAACGCGGTATTTCTTGAACGTAGAAGGCTCTACTTCGTCACGCTTTCGGCCTTTGTCGCGGGCGTATTGTTCTATGCACACCTTGATCTGGTCCTGTTCGGACTTCCGGCCCCCTTTGTCGTCGGCATTCTTTACGCAATTATCATTGGCTTTGCCGCGCTCATTGTTTGCATCCTCGCACCGTCGTTCCGCTTCATGCTGGAAGCCATCGCTATTTCCCGCCTTGGCGTGGCGGCGCTGTCCTTCTGCGTGCCTTCTTTGGGTGAGACCATTCTATCGTCGCCTGTCTTGAACGCCTGTATCGTTGTCGGTTTTGGCGTCGGGGTCAGCCGTTTGATTCACGGCCGGATAGTGCGATCTGCGCGCACCGGCCTTCGTACTCGACTGCACGGCTATGCTACCGAGGGCCGCGGTAAGGTCCGGGTCGCGGGAACCGCTTGGCAGCGTCACTATGTGGCTTGGATGGATGACACAGTCGCCATAGCGGCCTGACATTCCGGCATCCCAGCTCGATATGATTCAACGCCCTTTTATCCGCCGTCGCAGTCGCCGCATGATCGCTTTCACATCAGTGTTTGGCCTCGGATTTCTTCTAGCAGCTTTAAATGCGGGCCGGGATGCAATCTGGCTTCCACTTGTATGGGGCTTTCAAAGCGTCGTTGAAGCCGAGGGTGCCAGCGCAACACTTGAAGCATTGCAATTGTTCCTCGTCTTGGACTTCCCGCCCTTCGCATTCACACTCATGATGGTCGCCTTTCTGGGCTTCGCATTGGCTTTCTTGGCTTCATTAATCGCTATTACAATAGTGCCATTTCGCTTTCAGGCGTATCTCGACGGTGTGGTTGGAATGGCGGGCCTAATTCTTCTGATCGAAGGGCTGGGGTTGGGCGACCAGATCCGCGGAACCTTTGGAAATGCCGGAAGCTTTCTGTTCTACTGGGCGATGATCATGTCGACGTCACACTTTCTGTGGAAACACCTGCCCTTCGGTTTCTCGTACAAAGGCGGCGCGACGCGCACAATTCCCATGTCAAAGGACGCGGTTGCAGACCGTCTTATTCCAGGCCGCGCGCCCGATCTGGAACTGGCCGATATCGACATCATGAATCGCACGCCCGAGGATGGTGAAAACGCGGTTACCGTGCATGTTGCAGAAGAAACCGAAGACGGTGGGCTTACGTTTAGCATTCATCACGAGGGCGGAAATGGCTTCGTGCGCGGGCAGGAAATGGCCTATACTCTGACCCCGAATAGTCACGACACAACTGAAATAGCGATCAAGACGACCCTCACCGGTTTGGCGCCGATGAGTCTCTGGGATTTCTGGACCCGCAATTTCGCCGAGGAC
Source organism: Boseongicola sp. (assembly GCA_013042105.1). Taxonomy (GTDB): domain Bacteria; phylum Pseudomonadota; class Alphaproteobacteria; order Rhodobacterales; family Rhodobacteraceae; genus Boseongicola. Next base: position 4,201 of record JABDQU010000399.1, on the reverse strand, counting down.
TACCCTGATCACATCGAAGCGCGCCTCAGCGGCACCAAGGATGGCTCGCTCTACGCTTATCTGCAAAAAGCAGCACGGCAAAAACTTGACAAGAAGCGACTAAAAGCAGCGTCCGCCTAGAGCGGTTCAATATCGCCCATCGCACGACCTTCGTGAAATTCGCGTTCCCATTGCGCAAAAGCCCCGCGCGAGATCGCCTCACGCATCCCGGCCATAATCTCTTGAAAATAGTGAAGATTATGCCATGTGAGCAGCATGCCGGAAATCATCTCGCCCGCCCGGAACACGTGGTGCAAATAGGCGCGTGAATACTTTGAACAGGCCGGACAGGTACACTGTTCGTCCAGTGGTCGCGGATCATCTGCGTGTCTTGCGTTCTTGATATTCACCACACCGCGGCGCGTAAACACCTGCCCCGTGCGCCCCGAGCGCGAGGGCAAAACGCAATCCATCATATCAATTCCGCGCTTCACCGCGCCCACAATGTCGTCCGGCTTGCCAACGCCCATCAGATACCGCGGCTTGTCGACCGGCAACTGTGCCGGCGCATAGTCCAGAACACCAAACATGGCCTCCTGCCCCTCGCCCACCGCCAGCCCGCCAACCGCATAGCCGTCAAAACCGATTGCACGCAAAGCCTCGGCACTTTCCTCGCGCATATCCTGCTCCAGCCCGCCTTGCTGAATGCCAAAAAGCGCATAGCCCGGACGGTCCCCAAAGGCCTCGCGTGAGCGCGCAGCCCATCGCATGGACAGCCGCATGCTTTCTTCAATCCGAGCGCGATCCGCAGGGAGCGCGGGGCACTCGTCAAAACACATCACGATGTCTGAGCCCAACTGTCGCTGAATTTCCATCGAACGCTCTGGCGTCAGCTCATGCTTCGAGCCGTCAATATGGCTTTTGAATGTGACGCCCTTTTCCGTGAGCTTGCGCAACTCGGCGAGGCTCATCACCTGAAATCCGCCGGAATCTGTCAGGATCGGCTTCTCCCAATTCATGAATTTGTGTAATCCACCGAGCCGCTCGATCCGCTCAGCGCCGGGTCGCAACATCAGATGATACGTGTTGCCGAGCAGAATATCTGCTCCTGTTGCCGCAACGCTTTCGGGCATCATCGCCTTCACAGTCGCGGCCGTTCCCACGGGCATAAACGCCGGCGTGCGGATATCCCCGCGCGGGGTCGAAATGACGCCAGTGCGCGCCGTGCCATCGGTCGCTTTCAGATCAAAAGAAAAAGTCTTGGTCATCACGGCTCCCTCTTCTCGCCAAGAAGCGATGTAAAAGGAAAGACGTCCGCCCGGAACCCCAAATCCCCGCCTTTACCCAAGCCATCTATTCCCTATATAAAGACTCAAGAAATCAGTAACCGGACTTTTGTGATGAACAGCAGCGCACCCCTTGAAGGGGCTCCCCTGATCAAACCTTCCAGCACGGATCACCCGCTTCATGAGGCGATCGTTGATGCCTGTCGGTCCGTTTTTGACCCGGAGATTCCGGTCAACATCTTCGACTTGGGTCTGATCTACACGATTGAAATCGCTGAAGATGGCGCCGTTGGTATCATTATGACGCTAACCGCACCCGGCTGCCCGGTGGCCGGTGAAATGCCGGGCTGGGTTGCGGATGCCATTGAACCGCTTCCGGGCGTGAAATCCGTTGACGTCGAACTCACTTGGGAACCGCCGTGGGGCATGGACATGATGTCAGACGAAGCCCGCCTTGAGCTGGGTTTCATGTAAGGTTCATGCCGACCGAAAAGGAAAAAATGATCGCCGGCGACCTTTACCGTCCGGGCGACCCCCAACTCGTGGCCGAGCGCAGGCGTGCGCAAGAGTTGATGCGTGCCTACAATCAAACGATTGTTGGTGATCCAAAGCGCCCTGGCATTCTGAAAGAGCTTCTCGGAAGCGGCGGCGAAACGGCAGCCCTCAGACCCACTTTTCAGGTCGACTACGGCTATAACATTTACCTCGGCGTCGGCGTTTTCATGAACTATGGCTGTGTCCTGTTGGACGTCTGTCCCATTCGCATCGGTGACAAAACCGAAATTGGTCCCCTGGTGCAGATTCTCGCAGCCGATCACCCTCGTGACGCGTCCACGCGTGACACCGGCCTTGAACTTGGCCAACCCGTGACAATCGGCAAGAATGTCTGGATCGGAAGCGGCGCAATCATTCTGCCGGGCGTGACAATTGGCGATGACGCCATCGTCGGCGCCGGTGCGGTGGTCACACGCGACGTCGCATCGCAGGCCACGGTTGTCGGAAATCCTGCGCGCCCGCTTGTTTCAAAGCGCCCAAACTCATAAATTAGGGTTGAAGGAGTAACCCACATGTTCTCGATCCCCGGCAAACAAGCCGTTCAGATGACCCCGGCAGCGATTGCGCAAATCGCCAAGCTGATGGAGCGCGAAGGCCACGCAGGCCTGCGCATCGGCGTCAAAAAAGGCGGTTGCGCGGGCATGGAATACACCATGGATTACGCCAGTGAGGTCGACCCTATGGACGAAGTCGTCGAACAAGACGGAGCGCGTGTCATGATCGCTCCGATGGCGCAGATGTTCCTTTTCGGCACCGAAATCGACTATGAAACATCACTTTTGGAGAGCGGTTTCAAGTTTCGCAATCCAAACGTCGAAGATGCCTGTGGTTGCGGCGAGTCGATCAAATTCAAAGACGTTGAAGAACTGGCTGCTGATCTCCAAAACGCACCCAAGGCTTGACCTTCCGGCCCGGTCCGCCATTGTCCGCCAAACCTTGAAATTGGAGGACATGGAATGGCGCGTAAACTGGCCGCAGGAAATTGGAAAATGAACGGCACTAATGCAAGCCTTGCGGAAATCACCGCACTGGCCAAGGCGCATCCCGATCCAAACTGCGACGTGCTGATCTGCCCCCCGGCCACGCTTTTGTCACGCCTTGCCGAAAAGACGACCGGAACGGCCATCAAAACAGGCGGGCAAGATTGCCACGCGGCGTCTTCCGGCGCACATACCGGCGATATTTCGGCTGAAATGATTGCCGACGCGGGAGGCAGCCACATCATCGTTGGACATTCTGAACGCCGCGCCGATCACGGTGAGACCGATGCGGATATCGCCGCCAAAACTCGGGCCGTCTGGAATGCGGGTCTGGTTGCCGTCATTTGCGTTGGCGAAACACTGGCCGAACGCGAAGCAGGCCAGACAATCGACATCGTTGCGGGCCAGCTAGCCGGATCGGTGCCAAATGGGGCAAACGGCGACAACACAGTGATCGCCTACGAGCCGGTTTGGGCCATTGGCACAGGCAAGGTTCCAACACTGGATGAAATAGCGGCGGTGCACGCAGACATCCGTGACCGTCTTACCACGCGCTTCGGAGACGCTGGAAACGATATGCCCATTCTCTACGGCGGCTCCGTGAAACCATCGAACGCTGACGATATTTTCCGCGTGGCAGACGTAGACGGCGCGCTGGTGGGCGGAGCCTCATTGAAAGCTGAGGACTTTGGCGGGATTATTGCCGCCCTAGAGCGCGCTTGAAGCGGGGGCCCTGACCTCGGCCGGACGGCCTCCCCCGCGGTATTATTGAAAGGATAAAGCGTTAGGACTCGTCGAGCCAATCAGCCGATTGCATCTCACGCAGGCGGCTGGCGGTGCGTTCGAACTCAAAACTGCCTTCCCCTTCAATATAGAGGTTCTCGGGCGTATCGGCTGCCGTCGCGATCAGCCGTATGCGTGCCTCATAGAGCGCATCGATCAAAGTCACAAAGCGACGCGCCTGATTATAGTTTTCGCTGGACAGGCGCGGGATGTCTTCCAGGATCAAAACACGTATCGCCTCGGCCAACGCCAGATAGTCCGCCGCTCCAAGAGGCTGACCGCAAAGCTCATAAAACTGCGCCCGCGCCACACCATTTGCAAATTTCGGTAACGTTACTTCGCGCCCGTTCACGTGCAGCACGAGCGGGTGCGAAGTATCCCCCGCAAAATCGCGCCAAAGCTGAGAGATCTCGGCGCGCGCAGCCGCATCTGCCGGGTGAAAATACGTTTTCGCCCCTTCCAGCCGATCCTGCCGCCAGTCGCGCGGTGAATGCAGATGCCAGACTTCCATCTTTTCCTTGATGAGATCAATAAACGGCAAGAACAACGCCCGGTTCAGCCCATCTTTGTAAAGATCATCAGGTGCCCGGTTAGACGTCGTCACAACCGTTACGCCTG
>JABDQU010000128.1 GCA_013042105.1 Boseongicola sp. | reverse complement strand
GTTAGTCGAGTACCCGAACGGATGCAGGCGAGAACATTGTGTAAGAATGTTCACGCCTGCCCGGGTAGGGGTAAGTGTTTGAGTAACTGCTGATTGCCCGCCAGGGTCGACCTTGCTCCGGTCACCCCTTAACAAAAGCTGAAACTCCGACAGCAATGGGCCGCGTTGCTGGCATTTTTGTGTTGTATAATCCGAATTGCCAAACAATCGGTTTCCCCGACGTCGACAATCCCGCACGTGGCAGTATCCGTGACACAACAACCCATCAAGGCTTCTGCGCGTCGGTCTCTGGCCCCTCATTGCTCTCAGACAGGCGTGTTCCGTCTCGAATAGCCACGATCCGCTTGTATAGATCGTTTTCCCAGCCACTCCGTATCTCCAGCGCGGCTGCGATGTATTCCTCGTTTTCCGCCGGTGGCACCTCAAGATCAAATACATCCGCAAGCGTTATCATTGAACGCCTGTCGGTTTCGTTGAACGCCGCTGCCATCGCTTCCGCACGGTCATGCGGAACGCCCATCGCCTCATAGGCAGAACGGCCCATACGCAACGCGCTGTCATACGTTTCCCGGATGATGTCGCGACACCCTACCGCCCAAAGATGATAAACGTGGTGCCGGGTCCTCGCCCGCGCGATGACGTGAAGATGCGGGTAGTTGGCCACCGCGTATTTCGTCATCTCCGTGATGTTTTGCTCGTCGTCGATCACGATCACAAGGACCTTCGCCTGCGCAATTCCCGCCGCCGCCAGAAGATCAGGCCGGGTCGCATCGCCGAAGTAAGCCCGCGCACCAAATTTCCTCAGATTGTCGATTTGTTGCGAACTGAAGTCGATCACTGTTGTCGAATACCCGGCAGCCGTCATCATTCGGTCAATCACCGTGCCCATGCGTCCGTATCCAGCGATGATGACATTGCCTTGATGCTCAATCTCGTCTTCATCACGGTCGCTGGCGGCACCGACATAGCGCGGTGCGATCACGCGATCGAAAAGAATGAACAGCGCGGGCGTCAGAACCATCGAGAGAGCAATGACCAGCAAAAGCTGGTCAGCGACGGACTGCGGAATAACCGAACTGGCGACAGTGAAACTCAGAAGAACAAACCCAAACTCACCGGCCTGCGCAATGCCCAGCGCCAAAAGCCACCTGTCGGAACCGCGCAACCCATAGACAGTGGCCAGAACAAACAGAACAGCGCCCTTGATGACCATCAGACCGATGGTCATCGCAATGACCGTTGCAAGGTTGTCAAACAGCAAGACGAAGTTGATTCCTGCCCCGACCGTCATAAAGAACAGCCCCAGCAAAAGACCCCGAAACGGGTCGATGTCGGACTCAAGCTCGTGTCGGTATTCGCTGTTGGCCAGCACAACGCCTGCCAAAAACGTGCCTAAAGCGGGCGAAAGGCCCACCAGACTCATCAAGAGCGCGATTCCTACCACGCCCATCAAAGCCGCGGCGACAAAGATCTCGCGCAGTCCGGCCAGCGCGATAAAGCGAAACAGCGGCCGTGTCAGATAGCTACCGCCCGCAATCACGGCCGCAATGGCAGCCAGATTGACCAGTGCCGTTTGCCAGCCGTTCAGCCCGTTTACCAAACTCATCGACGATCCGTGATCGTCATCACCATGCGCATCGTCTGAACCGTGACCCGTATCCGAAGCATGGGCTTCTACCGTCGCATGCCCGTCGGCGATAACAGTCGCAGTGTCCATCAGGTCGGGCATCGCCAGAAGCGGGATCAACGCCAGAATCGGGATCACCGCGATATCCTGCGCCAACAGCACCGAAAAGCTCGACTCGCCACCGTCCGACTTCATCAGCCCTTTTTCATTCAGCGTCTGCAAGACAATCGCCGTCGACGACAGCGCCAGCACCAGCCCAATCGCCAAGGCGATCGTCCAGGCCTGCCCGAACATCATCGCAACGCCCATGACAGCCACCGTCGAAAGCACCACCTGACCGCCGCCCAGCCCAAATAACTGACTGCGCATCCCCCAAAGATGCCTCGGCTCAAGCTCAAGCCCGACCAGAAACAGCATCATCACCACGCCGAATTCCGCAAAATGCTGAATCGACACAACATCAACATTCAACAACGCCAGCAGCGGCGAGATCAAAATCCCCGCGATCAGATATCCAAGCACCGACCCCAGCCCCAACCGCGAGGCAATCGGCACTGACACCACGCCAGCCACCAGAAAAATAAACGCAAGCAATAGAAAATCGGTCATGAGAAGTCCCCTCGCCGGAGAACCGCCCCGACCTGCACAGCCATCGTTGAAGCAAGAACCCCAGACGTCAAGAACCACGATCTGAGCAACCGCGCGGAAAATAAATTTGAACAATGTTCAAAAAACCCATTGACGGATCGCACGGGCCTTCCTACTTATTGTGAACATTGTTCATGAAAGGAACACCCAATGCTGAAACCAACTTTTACACTGACTGCCATCGCGCTTGCCACTACCGCCGCTTTTGCCTCGACACCCGCCGAAGCAGGCGCGTCCGGCCAACATTCCGCCGCCGCTTCTGAACATGCTGGTGCCGCCTCCGCTCATGGCGCAGCCGCCGTCGGCACCGGCGTCTCCACAGCCATCGCAGTTCCGGTCATCGCTGCAGGCTCGGTCCTCTACGTCACCGGCGCCGCGCTCGAATCCGCTGGCGACAGCGTCATCGGCGCGGGCTCGGACCTCGCCAGTTCCGCAGCAACCCCGCTGATAATCGACACCCACACCGCACCCAACCGCGCCCCAACGCTCGATTAAGGAGCCTGAAATGAAACGCCTGACCGCCCTCATCTTCGCCGCCATGGTCGCGCTTCTGCCGACCATGGCCCCGGCGGGCAGCAGTGAAGCCACCGAGGCGATCCTGCCCGCCGACCAAGTCGCGACCTTCTCTAATCGCGTTCAAAAAGACCTTGCCGCCCGTGGCGCGCATGTCGCAATCGTGGCCCGCATGGGCCGCGACCCCTCCACCCTGCCCGACGGCATCGACTACACCCACGTCGCCTACTGGGTCTATTCGGAAATCACCGACCAGACCGGCGCCAAAAGCTATGGCTACCGCGCCTACAACCTCTACCAGATCGGCGATGATCTGACGACAAGCCAGCTTGTCCAGGACACCCCTGCCGACTTCTTCGCTGGCGCGCAAAAACTCGACGCCGGAATCATCATCCCGGACCCGCGCCTGCAACAAAAACTGCTGAACGTTATCGCAAGCCCGACCTACAGCGCGCTACACAACGCCAACTACTCGGTCCTTGCAAATCCGGCGAACGAGCGCTTTCAGAACTGCACCGAACACACGCTCGATGTGATGATGGCCGCGCTCTATGGCACGTCAGACCACGCCCGGATCAAAGCCAACATCGGCGCACACTTCGATCCGCAGGAGATCAGGATCAGCGGCATGAAACGCGCCTTCGCCCCTCTGGCCTCCGGCGCGCTGACAACGACGGATCACGGCGCAAAGATCCACACCGCGACCTTCGGCTCAATCTCACGGTTCATGAAGGAATTCGACCTCGCCGAGAAAGTCTATCGGATCACACCGGAAGCAAACTACCGCTTCTGATGTGCGGGCCTTGCCTCCCTCATCCCCGGAGGTAAGGCCCAAACTGTCTCTAACACAGCCGCAAACTGGCCAGATGATACGCCATCTCAGGCGACAGATAGAGTTGGAACAGACCAAACAGCACGCCCAGCGCACCCAAAAGATACATAAACTGCACCGTCCGCGTCATGCCACTTTCCCCTCGGGTCGCTCGGATATCGGCCAGTTCAAAGCCGCCGCCAGAACGCTCAAGCCGATCGCCACACCCCATGCCATATCATAGTTGCCCGTGCGGTCATACAACCAGCCGCCCATCCAGCCGCCCGCAAACGACCCTAACTGATGCGCAAAAAAGACGATCCCGCCCAGCATCGACATATGGCGAACTCCCCAGACGCTGGCCACCGTGCCGTTCGTCAATGGCACCGTCGACAGCCAGAACAAACCCATCACCGCACCGAAAATATACGCCGACATCGCTGTGACGGGCATCAGCACAAAGCCCGCAATCAGCGCACCGCGCGCAAGATAAATCCAGCTAAGCAACATCGGCTTGCGCATCCGCCCGCCCCAAAGTCCAGCGAGATAACTGCCAAGAATGTTCACCAGCCCGATCAGGGCCAGCACGATCGTCGCGACCGAGACATCGACGCCCTCATCCGCCAGAAACGCAGGCAGATGGACCGCGATAAAAACCACCTGAAACCCGCAGGCGAAAAACCCCAGCGACAATAACCAGAAATCACGGTTGCCGAATGCGCCTGAAAGCGCCTCGCGCACCGTCGATGTATCCGGCACACCGCCTCCGCTTGGGGCCTCTGTGTGGCGAATGCCCAGCGCAAGCGGCACCATCAAAAGTGCGCAGGCTCCCAGAACCACCAAAGCGCCGTCCCATTCCAGAAAACCAATTGCACCCAGTGTCAGTGGCAAAAGGGCAAACTGCCCGAATGATCCCACAGACATGGTAATCCCCATCGCCATTGATCGCTGCTCGGGCGCAACAAGACGGCTGATCGCGGCAAAGATCACCGGCATCGTCGAGCCGGCCAGCCCAAGTCCGATCAATACGCCTGCACCCAGTATGAACAACGCCTCCCCCGCGACAACGCTCATCAGCCAGAGCCCGGCGGCGTAAAGCAGCGCGCCCGCCATAATCATGCGCTTTGCCCCAAAGCGGTCGGCCAGCATCCCGGCAAACGGCTGCGCCATGCCCCAGACGAGGTTTTGCAGCGCAATTGAAAATGCAAACGTCTCGCGCCCCCAGCCTTGTTCAAGCGATATCGGTTGCAGGAAAAGCCCGAAGCCGTGCCGGATACCCAGCGAGACCAGCAGGATCAGTGATCCGCAAGCCAGCGCGACGCCCGCGCCGTTCCATTTGGATGTCGTGTCAGCGGTCATGATTGGCGCCCTTTTCAGAATCTGGATGCGAAAGCTTCGAAATCCCTCGCAATATCTCGATCAGGTCGTCGGTCTCGGATCCAAGAACGGCTGACATATCGGCCTGTGCTTTTTCCCAAAGCGGCAAAGCCACCTCTAAGGCGCAGATACCTTCCGAGGTCAGGAACAGCTCTTTGCTCCGCTCATCTTCTCCGGTCGTCACCGCAACGAGGCCTTGGCGCTCCAGAACTCTGACATTGCGCCCAAGCGTGCTGCGATCCAGACCCATACGACTCGCAAGGAGTGTCAGAGTCGCGTTGGGGGTCCGCTGAATTTGGCGCATCAGACGAAACATCGTCACCTTCAGACCCGATGGCCTCAGGCGCGCGTCATAAAACTCGGTCCCGGCAAGGGCAGCGGTGCGTAGGTTGGTGCAGATGCAATCGACGGTCTCCATATTTACGGGCATATACCCGTTAATTGGCTTCTGGCAAGCGAAATGACCTCAATAGTTAAGATTGCGGTCATCAGTATGACCGAACGCTGTTGCGTTGCGGATTTTTGCCAAAGTGAGAACGGGCGCACCGACGCAATACCGACGTGATACCGACGTCATACCGACGTTGGAAAAACGCGCCTTTTCCGTGTTAACGAATTGCGGTGCAGCCTAGCCAATGAAATTCTGTGTCAGCCAGAATTGCCCGCAATATTGCGCGCGGGGATCAAAGGCGACAGCCGTCGTCGTCTCGCGAACACGTTTATCAAGGATATTCTTGCGGTGACCCGGCGAGTTCATCCAAAGCGTCACCACATGCCGCGCAAGGCTTGCATATGAATGCGCCGGAAGCGGTTGACCATCGTTTGTGCGGAACTGGCAAGCATTTGAATCGACTATCTTAAATCGACGGTTATCGATCTGATAGCGATGAACCATCCCGATGTTTTCCGACCCCGTCCGAAACCGCACACCGGCCTTTTTAACCCGCTGCGATAGCGTCGCAGCACCGG
>JABDQU010000396.1 GCA_013042105.1 Boseongicola sp. | reverse complement strand
CCAATTGCGCGGATTCTAAGCGGGACATGGGCGATGAACCGGATTGAGGGCAATCGCTCGGGACCGCATGAATTCAGTGCGGATCTGAAGGTGGATGAGCCTGCGGAACTGGTCTCGTGGGAGCTGGCCCCGGACGAGCGGGTGGTGTTCCGGTTTGCCGATTTCGTTGGGATGAGTGAAGGGCTGACGGTGCATCGTCTGATCTCGCTGAGCATCACGACCCTGGTGCTGGGGCGCACCGTTTATCACTATGCCGAAGGGCCGGGCGTTTTGGTTTTGCGCACCACCGCGTCTGCCCGGATCAGCCCTTCGCGTGATGCCACGCGTCCTGCGCCGATGGCGAAACTGGTGGCGTGGGGAAGTTCGACGGAGTTCAATATCTTTGCAGCACTGACCGTCGTGGACACGTTTTTGAGTGGCTACAATATCAAAAAGGGCACGAAGGATCGTGTTCTGTGGGATACGTCTACGCGGCGCGGCGACGGACCGGGGTCTGGGATTTTGCGGTTTGTGAAAAGCTTTTTGCTGCCAATCTAGAAGGGGCAATGCCCCCGCACGCGAGAGCGTGCTCCCACATGGAATTTTTGAAAGGGTGAGGAATGGATTTGCCGCAAGACAGCGTCAGGTTTTATTGGTAAACGAATGTGACCACAGATCAGTTGGAAGTTCCTCATGCCCGTCATCACCGAGATCGCCGACCTGAAACGCATCTATAAGCGGCGCGTGCCAAAGATGTTTTACGACTATGCCGAAAGCGGCAGTTGGTCAGAGCAGACGTTTCGGGAAAACACGAGCGATTTTGACAAGATCCGGTTGCGGCAGCGAATTGCCAAGGACATGGACAATCGTTCGACCAAGAGCGTCATGATCGGTGAAGATGTGTCGATGCCGGTTGCTTTGGCGCCAGTTGGGCTGACGGGCATGCAGAGCGCGGATGGTGAGATCAAGGCGGCGAAGGCGGCGGAGAAGTTTGGTGTTCCGTTCTGTTTGTCGACGATGTCGATCTGTTCGATAGAGGATGTCGCCGCGCATACGACTAAGCCTTTCTGGTTTCAGGTTTATACGCTGAAAGACGATGACTTCATGGGGCGCTTGTTCGAACGGGCGCGGGCGGCGAATGTCTCGGCGATGGTCATCACGGTAGATTTGCAGGTGCTTGGGCAGCGGCACAAAGATTTGAAGAACGGATTGTCTGCGCCGCCGAAGCTGACGGTGAAGTCGGTGGCGAACATGATGACGAAGGTCACATGGGGATTGCAGATGCTTCAGACCAAGCGGCGGTTCTTTGGGAATATCGTGGGGCATGCCGAGGGGGTTTCGGACCCTTCGTCGTTGTCGTCGTGGACCGCTGAGGCGTTTGATCCGTCTCTCGATTGGGATCGCATCAAAACGCTGATGGATATGTGGGGCGGCAAAGTGATCCTGAAGGGTATTCTGGACGTTGAGGATGCGAAGAAGGCCGTTGAAGTTGGGGCGGATGCGATTGTCGTGTCGAACCATGGCGGGCGGCAACTGGATGGGGCGTTGAGTTCGATCCGGATGCTGGAAGAGATTGTGAAAGAGGTGGGCGACAAGACCGAGGTGTGGCTGGATAGCGGTATTCGCAGCGGTCAGGACGTGCTGAAGGCAGTCGCGATGGGTGCAAAGGGCGTTATGATCGGACGGGCCTGGGTTTATGGACTCGGGGCCATGGGCGAGAAGGGTGTGACGAGCGCTTTGGAGGTGATTCACAAAGAGATGGATGTCTCGATGGCGCTGTGTGGAAAGCGCGATATTCAGGATGTGGATCGCGATATTGTGCTGGTGCCGAAGGGGTTCTCGGGGGACTGGGAGTAGATTTATTCGTCGGATTTTTGCGCCAATAGTGTGATTTTACGGGCATTGTTGCGCAACTGGACTTGAATGCCACGCTGCTGACCCAAAATACGTCGATTTGTCGACATGTTCTTGCCGCAATTCATACGGGATCGTATTTTGGTCCTATGACGAGTTTTGCGTTTCATGTGGTTTTGAAAAGGCTTTTTGTCTTGCCCTTGGTGACTTTGTTGGCCGGGGCTGTTTCTGCGTGCGCAGGCCAGGAAGACGTGGAGTTCGCGGACGAGACTGATGCTATTGTCGCGGCGACCACGGCTCTTTTTGAAAGTGTCGAAGCGGCGTCGCCGTCTGACGGGATTGAACTGCGCTTGAATGGTATCGCGATACCGGCGAGTGCAGCGGCTGGTCCCGATGTGAGTGCCGCTTTTCCCGCGGAGTATGGACCCGTCACGCATCTGACGGGATATCGGATCAATTGGTATCCGGTGGATCGTCTGTTGGGGGCGGTCGATTTTATGGGGACGTATGATCGCAATCGAGGGTTGGTGTGCGGCTATGTAACCTGGGATCTCAGTGATCCGGACGATCCGCAAATCGACCAATTGATCGCGAATTACGTCGATCTGAAGTTGCTGGCGAAACGGCATCCGGGGGCGACGCATGCCGCCTTGTTGGATGCGAACTGCGCCTATGGTGAGATTGAGCCGAATTTCACGGTGTTTGACCCGGCCTGAGCGACGCTCGTTCTGGAATTTCACGAATCACACGGGCAGGTGAACCGCCTGCCAGAACACGTGCCGGGAGTGAGCGTGTGACGACGCTTCCGGCGGCGACTGTTGTGCCTTCCCCTATTGTGACACCGCCTAGGACAATTGTGCCCGCGCCGAGCCAGCAATGGTCTTCGATGGTGATCGGTTTATTGATCGAGAACGCGTGGCTGAAATCGCCAGTTTCCGGGTCGACGACATAGCGTTCTTCAGGCACGACCGAGTGACCCGCCGTCAACAGCATCACATTGGGGCCGATAGCGACGCAGTCTTGGATTGTAACGGGTGCGCCATCCAGAATGGTGCAATTCGTGTTGATGAAGACGTGACGTCCGATGGAAAGATGCAGACCATATTCAATGGTGATGCGCGGGATCATGTTGACCCCTTCATAGGATTTGAGAAAGCCTTTAAGGATCTCGTTTCGCCTGGCAATATCGGTGTGGCCTGTGGCATTCAAGAGGCGGCAATTCTCGGTTGCGGTGGCTTGCATGGCTTCAAGTTCGGCATCTGGAACCGAATAGTAGAGACCGGCCAGCATTCTGTCGTATCCGCGCTCGGGCTCGCTCATTCTGGACCTCCACCGTCGATGTGCGGCCATTAAGCTCAGAGAACCCGCCTTCGGACAAGGATTTCCGAGATTCCGCTTTCCAAAACGGGAATCGCTCGCTATAGGCAGCGCTTCATGAGCGGACACCCTTGGAGGCCGCTCGCAACTTAAAATTTTGGAGACATCCATGGCTGGTGAGATTCCTGATCTTAACGCCACGGTACGGACGGGGACAGGCAAGGGGGCCGCTCGTCAAGCTCGTAGAGACGGGCTCGTACCTGGCATCGTATACGGCGGCGGCGAAGACCCCGTAGCGATCAACATCCCTTACAACGTACTGTACAAAAAGCTGAAAGCCGGGCGCTTTCTTGCGACGCTTTATAACCTGAAGGTTGATGGCCACGACGACGTGCGCGTTATCTGCCGGAACGTTCAGCGGGATGTGGTGAAGGACCTTCCGACACACCTCGACCTGATGCGTCTGAAGCGGACATCGAAAATCGCTCTGTATATTCCCGTCGAGATCGTGGGCGAAGACGATTGCCCCGGTATCCGTCAGGGTGGCGTGTTGACCATGGTCCGTCCCGAGGTCGAACTGGTTGTGACAGCTGGCGATATTCCTGAGAAGGTTGTTGTGTCGGTTGCAGGCATGGAAATCGGCGATACGGCAACGATTTCCATGGTTGATCTGCCAAGTGGCGCCAAGCCAACGATTGACCGTGACTTCGTGATTGCCAACATTCAGGCGCCTTCCGGCCTTGCATCGGCTTCCGATGATGAGGACGAGGATGCGGTTGATGCAGATGAAGTGCCAACAGCTGGTGACGAGGAAGAAGCAGAGGGCGGCGAGGAGTAAACCTCCGAGGCGTTCGAAGATTGAGGGGCGGTGCCATGTGCGCCGCCCTTTTTCTATGTGGCGACGTCTTTCAGTGGCCCCGCGTCCAAACGGTGGATGAAGTCGTCAAGTTCGCTTGGGAAGTAGTCGCGCACCAAAGGGTCATGGCCGGGGATGATTAGGTTGGGCGAAGAGGCCAGCGTTTGCAGCGTGGTGAAGCCGGTCAGCATGTCTTCAAGATCAACGACGATGGGGAAGGGTTTTGCGGCCCAGAGGTTCTCGTAGAAGTGTGAGGCGTCGGAGGCCAGCACCAGCCACCCTGCCCTTGTTTTCACGCGCACGCATTGGAGGCCTCGACTGTGGCCGCCGATCTTGTGGACGGTGACGCCCTCGGCGATTTGGCTGTCACCGTCGTGAAAGGTGACTTTCCCCGAGTAGAGCCGGGTGATGGCTTCGCAGATGTGGCCAGCGGTGAACGGCATCTTGAGGGTGTCATGGCACATGCAGGGGCCGGTTGCGTAAGCCATTTCTGCCGATTGCAGGTGAAGGTGCGCGTTTGGGAAAAGGTGTAAGCCGCCTGCGTGGTCGTAGTGCAGATGAGTGACGATCATTTGCGTAACGTCCTCGGGTTTGAGGCCGAAGGGGGCAAGGGCCGCGCCGGGATCGCGGCGGATAGGGCGGTCACGGGATTTGGCTTCGGCGTCGTCGTAGCCGCAATCGACAAGGATCACTTCATCGCCTGAGCGCAGGAGCCACATGAAGTAATCCATCTCATGCGGCGCATCGTGGTTATCGTCAAAAATGAAGCTATCGGCACGTGTGCGGGCGTTGCGATCTGCGTATTTGATCGAAAAGACTTCCCATTCGGACATGACGCGTTCTCCCTTGGACTTCGTCCGCACGATCATGCCAGTCCTGCCCGGCGCGGCAAGAAAAACCTTTGGATTTCCACGGGCACGGTGTTGACAGTCGGGTGGCGGAACAGGACGCTTGGCGCGGTTTTCGGGGGGATTGGTGAAATGGCAGATGATGGGTCGTTGCGGATTGCAATGGTGGGGGCTGGATACTTCAGCCAATTCCATGTGGATGCCTGGGGGCGGATGCCTCGGGCCGATTTAGCGGGGGTTTGTGACCACAATCTGGCGACGGCAGAGGCGACGGGCGCACCTGCGTTCGACGATTTGGAAGCGATGCTTGCGGCGGTGTCTCCGGACATTCTGGATGTGGTGGTGCCCCCTGTCGCGCATGCAGAAACGCTTCGGATTGCCTTTCAGCATGGGGTGAAACACGTCATTTGCCAAAAGCCATTTTGTCGGACATTGGAGGAAGCGCAGGTCATGGTTGCCGAAGCCGAAACGGCGGGCGTGACGTTGATCGTGCATGAGAACTTCCGGTTTCAGCCGTGGTTCCGGTTTATCAAGGCCGTGTTGGATTCCGGTGAGTTGGGGGATTTGCAGCAAATTTCGTTCCGACTGCGGCCCGGTGATGGTCAGGGACCGCGCGCTTATCTGGACCGCCAACCGTATTTTCAGAAGATGGAGCGGTTGCTGATCCATGAAACGGCCGTGCATTTTATTGATACCTATCGGTATTTGCTGGGGGATCCGACGGCGGTTTATGCGGATTTGCGGCGGCTCAATCCGGTTATCGCGGGTGAGGATGCCGGGTTCTTTATTATGGATCATCCGAACGGTGTGCGGTCCTTGTTTGATGGGAATCGCCACATTGACCACGTTGCGACGAACACGCGCTGGACCATGGGCGAAGCATTGGTTGAGGGCACGAAGGGCGTGCTGGAGTTGCTTGGGGACGGAACGGTTTGGAAGCGGGAGTTCGGGTCTTTGGAACGTGCGCAGGTGTTTACACCAACCACGGAAGGGTTCGCGGGTGACTGCGTTTACGCTTTGCAGGAGCATGTCGTCGCGGGGGTTCTGGACGGTGCGCCGTTTGAAAATTTGGCGAAGGATTATCTGACGGTCGTTGCGATTGAAGAGGCGGTATATCGGTCGGATGCGGAAGGCTGCAAGCTGGCGCTCTGATATGACGCGTTCGCGACGTTTTGAGGCGCAGATGGGCTTGCCTTGAGGGCGGTGTACGGTGCCTCGTGGAGGCGCAATCGCGGAGGCCGTAATGCGGGACTTTTGGCAGAATTACATTGATGGAGTTTGGTGCGACGGCGGTGCCGGGCGCATTGATGTCGTTGATCCGGGAACTGGCGAGGTTCTGGCCGCGCACGCGTTGGCGGATGCGGGCGATGTGGATCGCGCGGTGCGCGCAGCCGAGCGGGTGCATGCCTCGCGGGTTTTGATGGATATGCGTCCTATTGAGCGTGGCCGGATGGTGCAGGAAATTGGACGTTGGTTGCTGGCGCATCTGGACGAGATCGCGCGTGTTCTGACGCTTGAGCAGGGCAAGCCGCTTTGGGAAGCGGTGACTGAAGTGAAGGGCGCGGCTCTCTACTTCGAGTATTACGGCAATCAGGCGTCGACGGTTGAGGGGAAGTCTATCCCTCTTGGGGCCGGATACTTCGACTGGACGGTGAACGAGCCTTACGGCGTGTCCGCACAGGTGATCCCATGGAATTACCCGCTTGAGATGACGGCTCGCGGGATTTCGGCGGCCTTGGCCACGGGGAATACTTGTGTGGTGAAATCGCCGGAACTGACGCCTTTGACCAATGGATATTTTGCGAAAGCGGCCGAGGCAGCAGGGTTTCCGGCTGGCACTGTGAATATCCTTTGTGGTCTTGGACAGGATGCCGGGGCGGCCTTGGTATCGCATCCGGGGGTGCGCCAGATTGTGTTTACGGGCTCGGTTCAGACGGGGATTGCGATTGCGACGGCGGCGGCTGCCAATGTGGTGCCTTGTGTGTTGGAACTTGGCGGTAAGTCGGCGGCAATTGTGCATGACGATGCGGATCTCGACGCGTTTGAGAACGATATCCGCTGGGGGATTTACTTCAACGCGGGGCAGGTATGTTCAGCAATGAGCCGGGTTATCGTGCATGAGAGCCGGCGCGACGAGTTGGTAGAGCGCGCGGCGGGGATTGCGCAGTCTTTGTCCGTTGGGCCGGGGATTGAACGTGTTGAGGAAGGCGCGAACATGGGTTCGATGGTTTCTGAGGGGCAGCGTGATCGGGCGGCTGGGATGGTGCAGGAAGCTGAGCGGCAGGGCGCGCATGTTGTGACCGGAGGGCGCAAGCTCAATCGTCCGGGGGCGTTTCTGGAGCCAACTGTTCTGGACGGTGTGACCTCGGACATGACGATTGCGCAGGACGAAGTGTTTGGGCCGGTGCTGTCGGTGATGTCGTTCAGTGACGATGCGGAGGCGATCGAGATCGCGAATTCGACGGACTACGGGCTTGTCGGAGGCGTGTTCACGCGGGATCTGGACCGGGCGACGCGCGTTGCTCAGCGATTGCGTGCGGGACAGGTTTTTGTCAACGAGTGGTTTGCCGGCGGCGTTGAGACGCCGTTTGGAGGCTTTGGCAAGTCCGGTTATGGACGCGAAAAGGGCCGCGAGGCGCTTTGGAATTATGTGCAGACGAAGAACATCGCTGTGAAGCTGGGCTAGCGGCCGAGATCGCTGACGCCTGCCCAGATCAGGCGCAGCGAGATCAGGACGAGAACGACATTCAACGCTGTGTTGAAGTTATGGTCGCTCATTTTGGCAAGGGCATGTTTGCCAGTATAGGTGCCGAGAAGTCCCGTCGCGATCATGATGGCTATGGTAGGAGCCCACGGCGCGAAGGCGAACCCCAGCACAGCGAAAATGAGGACTTTCAATCCGTGTTGAAGGGTCATCATGGCGGCGTGCGTTGCTACGTGCGGCTGGCGTGGCAGCGCGAGGGACTTGGTGAAACTGGCGACAAAGAGGCCCGTTGCACCAAAGAACATCGTGAGGAAGCTTGAGATCACGCCGGTGATGGCTGGCCAGCGGCTGAGCCACTTTGGAGATTTGGCAATGATCGTGAACAAGACGAAAGTGCCGACGCCGATTTGCACGTAGGCAGGCGGCAGGTCGATGGCGACGGCTCCTCCGATGGATGCCCCTATCACGGTGCCGACTGCGAAGGCCGGCAATGCGCTCCAGAAGATGTGCGGCAGAAACATTGCGAGACGCCCGGCGTTAGAGCCCAGTTGGATCACGCCGTGGACTGGGATAAGGGCGGCTGGCGGAACGAGGATTGCCATGACGGCAAGAACCAGACCGCCGCCTCCGATACCCAGTGCGACGGTGATGAACGAGCCGAGGAAACTGATCGCCGCAAGGCTGTAAAAGGCAGTTTCGGACAGTCCTGCGGGGAGGAATTCGGCTGGGATCACGAGAAATCGATCTGGGCCTTAACGGCTTGGCTGCGATCCCCGGCAGTGTCGAAGGCCTTGACGGCATCGGCAAGTTGGAAGGTTTGGGTGATCAGGGGCGCGACGTCGATGAGGCGTTTTTGCATTAGCTGGACGGCAGTCTTGAATTCCTCGTGAAAGCGGAAAGAGCCTTTCAAGATGATTTCCTTGGCCGTCATGGCCTGCATGGGCAGGGCCATGTCGCCACCGAGGCCAAGTTGGACGAGAATGCCTTGCGGGCGGAGGGCTTTCACGCCTGCGGCAACCGCTTGCGGCGCGCCTGAGCATTCGAACTGGACGTCGATCTGGCCCTTGCCGGTTTGCCAAGGCGCGAGGGCGTCGGCGTCTGTCGCAAGGTTCAGTGCGTGATCTGCGCCGATGTCGCGGGCTTTTTTCAGTGTAAAGTCGCTGAGATCGGTGGCGATAATTTCTGATGCACCCGAGCGTCGGGCAGCGAGGATCGACAGAAGGCCGATGGGACCACAGCCGGAGACGAGGACCGACTTTCCAACGAGGTCTCCAGCGTGATGGACGGCATGGAGGCAGACCGCGAGCGGTTCGGCCATGGCGGCTTCACCGGCGGTCAGGCCATCGGCGGGCACGCATTGGTGGGGAAGCGCGATCAGGTCTTCGCGGAAGGCACCCTGAATGTGCGGAAAGGGCATGGCTGACCCATAGAAGGCCATGTTTTCGCAGTGGTTTTGCATGCCCTTCAGGCAGTATTGGCAGGATTGGCACGGGCGTGACGGCGAGACGGCGACAAGCTGGCCTTTTGTGAGGCCCTGCACACCGGTTCCAAGTTCGGTGATTGTGCCTGAGACTTCGTGGCCGAGGATCATGGGTTCTTTCAGGCGGATCGGGCCGAAGCCGCCTTGGTGATAGTAATGGAGATCCGAGCCACAGATACCGCCCGCCTGGATGGCGACGCGGACTTCGCCGGGACCGGGTGCACGTCCTTCGCGATCTTCCAGCCGAAGATCGTGGGCCGCGTGAATGACGATGGCTTTCATATTCCCCCCTTGCGGTTCCCCGCTTTGACCCGGAAGGTAACCTTGGAATTCAATGGGGGGAATAGCATGTCGTCGAAACTGTTTGATCTGTCAGGGCATCGCGCTCTTATCACCGGCTCATCGCAAGGGATCGGGTTCGCGTTGGCCAAAGGTTTGATTGAGGCGGGTGCTTCCGTGGTCTTGAACGGACGCGATGAGGGGAAACTGGCAGAGGCTTCGGCGCGTTTGGGTGGCGCCTCGACTTTGGCGTTTGACGTGACCGACCATGACGCTGTGCGCGCCGCAGTGGATGGTGCAGAGGCTGAGGGCATGGCGTTCGACATCCTGATCAACAACGCCGGGATGCAGCACCGAACCGAATTGCAGGACTTCCCGGCGGATGCGTTTGAGCGATTGTTGCAGACGAATATCGCGAGCGTTTTCCATGTGGGGCAAGCGGTTGCACGGCACATGATTTCGCGCAAGGCCGGGAAGATCATCAATATTGCCAGTGTACAGTCGGCTTTGGCGCGACCTGGAATTGCGCCGTATACCGCGACGAAGGGGGCGGTGGCGAACCTGACCAAGGGTATGGCGACGGACTGGGCGAAGTATGGGTTGCAGTGCAACGCCATTGCGCCAGGGTATTTCGACACGCCATTGAACGCGGCATTGGTCGCAGATCCGGAGTTCAGCGCCTGGTTGGAAAAGCGCACACCTGCGGGGCGTTGGGGCAAGGTCGAGGAGTTGCAGGGGGCGGCGGTATTCTTGTCGTCTGCAGCATCGAGTTTTGTGAACGGGCACACGCTTTATGTGGACGGCGGGATCACCGCCTCGCTTTAGTGGACCTCAAAAGGGGCAAGTTTTTCCCAGTCGAAATCAACGCCGATACCGGGCGAGTCGGGCGCGACGGCCCTGCCCTGTTCGATAACGAGCGGGCGGTGTGTGTAGCGGTCGATCGGGAAGCTGTGCACTTCGAGCCAGCCGCCGTGCGGTTGGGATGACACGAGACTGACGTGCAATTCCTGCATTCCGTGCGAACAAACCGGGACATTGTGCTCGCGCGCAAGATCGGCGACGCGTAGCCAGCCGGTGATGCCAAGGCAGTTTGAGGCGTCGGGCTGAATGAAGCCAAGGCCGCCTTGGGCGAGGGCCATTTCGAATTCGTAGATTGTGTGTAGGTTTTCGCCTTGAGCGACGGCGATACCGCCTTCGCGGGCGACATGCGCGTAGCCGGGGTAGTCGTCGGGGATAATGGGTTCCTCGAACCAGAGTATCTTCTGGTCTTGAACGGCGCGGGCGAGGGAAACGGCCTGGTCGCGGCTCATGGAGTAATTTGCGTCGATCATGAAGGCGCGGTCCGGACCAAGGAGGTCACGAATGGCGCAAATGCGGGTGATGTCTTGGGCTTCGGTCGGTTGCCCAATTTTGATTTTTACGGCGTTTAGCCCTGAGTCCAAGTAGCCCTGAACGTGGGACTTTAGCTTGTCGAGCGGAAAGGCAAGGTCGATGCCGCCGCCGTAGGCTTTGCAGGTTTGTGCGGCTCCGCCTGCGAGTTGCCAAAGCGGTTTTTCGGCGGCCTTGGCGCGAATGTCCCAGAGGGCGATGTCGATGGCAGAGATGGCAAAGCTGAGGATGCCGCCGCGTCCGACGTAGTGCATGTGGGCGTCCATGGCGTCGGTCAGGGCTTCAACCTTTGTGGCGTCTTCGCCGATCAGGAGTGGCGCGAGATCATGTTCGATCATCGCAAGGGTTGCATGGCCGCCGCGTCCACCATTGTAGGTGTATCCGGTTCCTTGGCGACCGTCTTCAAGTGTGACGGTGGAGGTGATCAAATGGAAATGGCTATGCGCACCGTGTTTGGCGTCGACGAGCACCTCATCGAGCGGCACGGCAAAAAGCCGTGGCTCGATGGATGCGATCTTGCTCACTGACATTCAGGCACGGGGCTGATGACTGTGCCGTCGCTAAGATGACTTAGCAGGTTGTCGACAGTGAGCTTGCCCATGGCTGCGCGGGTCTCGTGAGTGGCGCTGCCAACGTGAGGGAGGAGGGTCACGTTTTTGAGGTCGCGGAGGGCTTGCGGCACTTTTGGTTCGTGCTCGAAAACGTCAAGGCCTGCCCAGCCAAGGCGACCTTCAGACAACGCGGCAATCATCGCGGTTTCGTCGATGACAGTGCCGCGTGCGACGTTGATCAGCGTCCCCTTGGGGCCAAGAGCGTTCATGACATCCGTATTGACCAAGTGATGCGTGGACGTGCCGCCTGGGGTGATGACGATCAGGACGTCGGATTGTTCGGCCATCCGCGTTAGATCGCCAGCATACTGGTAAGACACGTCTTTTTCGTTGCGCGTATGGTAGAGGATCGTCGGGTTCCAAGGCGCAAGTTTGGCGGCGATAGCCTGACCGATGCGGCCCATCCCGAGGATACCGATGGTTTGATTGTCGGCGGAGCGCGTGAGTGGGCTGTTGCCTTTGGCTTCCCAGTTACCGGAGCGCACCCAAGCGTCATCGCGCAAAAGTTCGCGGTAGCAGGCGAGCATCAACAGGACGGCGGTGGTCGCGACTTCCTCGTTCAGAACGTTCGGAGTGTGCGTGACCATCATGCCGCGACGAACCGCTTCATTGGCATCAATGTTGTCATATCCGACGCCGTAACATGAGATCATCTTGAGGTTTGGCAGTGCGGCCATGATCTCGGGTTTGACGCCGTCGTGGCCGTTGGTTTGAACGTGTGTGATCTTGTCGCCGTTTTTGGCCAGCCACGCGGTCAGATCCGCGTGATCACTTGCTTTGTGAATGGTGAAGACCGCCGAAACGCGCGCATTCATTTCATCTGTTGCACCGCCAATTTGAAGGAGATCAGGCATCTTCACCGACCTCTTGTCGCTGATGGCCAAGGCCTTCGATTTCAAGTTCCATCACATCGCCGACCTTCAGATAGAGCGGCGGTTTCATACCCATGCCGACGCCCGGTGGGGTGCCGGTCGAAATGACGTCGCCGGGGTGGAGTGTGAACAGGTGGCTGAGGTGTTCGATGATTTCGGCGACAGTGAAGATCATCGTCGACGTTGTGCCGGTTTGCATGCGTTTGCCGTTCACATCGCAAGACATGGCAAGGTTCTGCGGGTCTGGGATTTCGTCTTTCGTGACAAGCCATGGGCCAGTCGGGCCGAAGGTGTCGGGGCTTTTGCCTTTGGTCCACTGACCAGTCAGTTGCGTTTGAAAGTGGCGTTCGGAGACATCGTTGACGATGCAGTAGCCCGCCACATAGTCCAGCGCGTCTTCTTTCGAGACGTACTTTGCAGCCTTGCCAATCACAACGCCAAGCTCAACTTCCCAGTCTGTGTGGGTGGAGCCGCGCGGCATCATGACAGTGTCATTGGGACCAACGACGGCAGAGTTCGCTTTGAAGAACAGGATGGGATGCTCGGGGATGTCGGCGCCAGTTTCTGCGGCGTGGTCGGAGTAGTTGAGGCCGATACACAGGAACTTGCCGATGTTGCCGACGCAGGGGCCGATGCGGGGATTTCCGGCGACCTCGGGAAGGGTTTCAGGGTCTATCGCCGCGAGGCGCGCGAGCGTTGCATCGTCGAGAGTTCCGCCCGTGATATCGTCAACGTGAGCGCTGAGATCGCGCAAACTGTTACCGTGCATGAGGCCGGGTTTTTCGGCGCCCGTTTCGCCGTAACGTACTAATTTCATTGTATTTTCCTTTTACTTGGCGAGATCAGACTATCCGGACCAGCCGCCGTCGATGATGTGTGGTTGTCCGGTGATAAAGGCGCTTTCATCGCTGGCGAGATAGACCGTGAGAGCGGCGATTTCCTCGGCAGAGGCGATGCGACCCATGGGTTGGCGGGCGATGAACTGTTTGCGGGCTTCGTCATAGCCGCCGACCTGTTCGCCAAGTGTGTGAAGGCGGTCTTCGAGGGAAGGACTTTGGACGGTGCCGGGGCAGATACAATTGCAGCGAATGCCTTTGGTGATGAAGTCGATGGCGACCGATTTTGTCAGACCGATGACGGCGGCTTTGGTGGTGCCGTAGATGAACCGGTTCGGTGCGCCGATGATGGATGAGCAAGCCGACGACATGTTGATGATTGACCCGTTTCCGCGTTCGAGCATGCCGGGAAGTGCTGCGCGAATTGTCCGGAACATGGACTGGACGTTCAGGTCAAATGCGAAGTCCCATTCGTCGTCTGTGGCATCCAGAACCGTGCCATGATGAACGAAGCCGGCGCAGTTGAAGAGGACGTCGGGCTTGGCGTGCTCGACGGCGGCTTTGATGCTGGCGGCATCTCGGGCGTCAGCCCGGCGAGTTTCGATATTTGCATGATTCGTCGCCGCGAGATCTTCGAGAGCGTCTTCGCTGATGTCGGTGGCGACAACCTGGGCACCCGCGTCGGCCATGGCGATGGCACTGGCCCGCCCGATGCCTTGCCCAGCCGCTGTAATCAAGGCGCGTTTGCCTGCAAGCCTTTCAGATCCCATGTTTTTCTCCCATTTTTTCAAGCGCCTTGGCGGCTTGGGTTTTTTGTGCCGTTTCTGGCTATTTGTGCGGTCTGGCGGGCGTTCAGCTAGGACGCACGCCGCTTTTTGTGGTGTTCCATTCGCGGATAGGCTTAGGGTCTGTCACGGTCAAGACGGAGTTGGCATGATGGCGGACAGGGCAAAAATTGCGGTGATTGGCACGGGGTTGATGGGGTATCCCATGGCCCGAAATCTGGTGCGTGCCGGGCATGACGTGACGGTTTGGAACCGAACGCGCGCGCGGGCTGAGGGGCTGGATGCAGAAGGTGCCATGATCGCTGAGAGCGCGGAGGCAGCTGTCGCTGACGCGGATGTCGTGCTGACGATGTTGTCCGATGGCTTTGCGACGGGTGCCCTTTTGGAAGACGCGGGCTTGCGCGGCGCACTTCGACCCGGCGCTTTGTGGCTGGATATGTCGAGCGCCAAGCCAGAGCATGCACGAGAGCAGGCAGCATTGCTGAAAGGCCTTGGATGCGAGCACCTGGATGCGCCGGTTTCTGGCGGAACCAAAGGGGCGGAAGCGGCGAGCCTTGCGATCATGGTCGGAGGCGAGGCCGAGGTTTTCGCGCGCGCCCTGCCCGTTTTGAACGATCTTGGACGGCCCGTGCATGTGGGCGCGAGCGGGGCTGGGCAACTGGCGAAGCTGGCCAATCAAACGATCGTTGCGGTGACGATTGGCGCGGTGGCCGAGGCTATGTTGCTGCTTGAAAAGGGCGGCGCTGATCCAGCGGCTGTCAGACAGGCGCTGAGTGGAGGCTTCGCTGATTCGACGATTTTGCAGCAGCACGGCGCGCGAATGACGACCGGTGACTTTGTGCCCGGCGGACTGTCGAAGTTTCAGGTGAAAGACCTCGACAACACTCTGGCCGAGGCCGGCGCATTGGGTCTCGAGCTGCCGTCGACCCAAACGATACGCGACCGGTTCGCATACTTCGTGGAAGAAATGGATGGGGCAGATTTGGATCATTCCGGGCTTTACCTTGAGCTTAAGGCGCGAAACGGGCTGGAGACATAGAGCACCACGTCAAACCGCCGCTTCGAGAGGTGCAACTTCAACGTAGTTCCGTTTCAGGTGATCATGGATTGCCTCGCGGCAGGCCGCGACATCGCGAGACAATGCGGCATCGAGAATCGCCTGATGCTCGGCGATAATGGCGCTGAAGTAGCTGCGCCCAAAATCGCGTTCTTGGGCGACCATCTGCTGGCGGAATTGACCATAGACGTTCTCATAGGTTTCGCGCAGCATTGGCGAGCCACACCGCGAAATCAGAGTGTCATGGAAGCCCCATTCGGCATTTGTCCAAAGCTTCATGTTTTCGGGGTTGGTCGCAAGATCACCAGAGCGTTCAAACTCGCGCTCGAGGTGGCTGAGTTTATGGTGCGCCGCGGTCAGGTCGGCTTCCCAGCTTATGCCGCCAAGCTTCATCGAAAGGGTCGCACCCTCCTGTTCGAGCATGGTGCGAAACCGGGTGACGTCATTGCGTTTTTCAGGCGAGGTATACTGTGCGCGGAAGCCGCGCTGAATTTCAAATTCAACCAGTCCAACCTTCGTCAGACGGAGCAACACATCGCGGACCGTATTCGCCGAACAGCCATACTCACCCTGAAGCGCTGCGGGCTTCAGCTTCTCGCCCGGATCAAAACGCGCGTTCATCAGCTTTTCTTTGAGGTCGGCATAGATAGCCGGAGAGTCGGTCTTCATGGGCAGCCTTTCGCGACTCATGTCTAGCAGAGATTTTCCGAAACTTGCAAAAAATTTCGAAATTTTCATTTTTTCCAGAATTCTGTTGGCAGGCGGGAAAAGCGCGGCTACGGTCGAGTCGGCCCTTACGAAACGCGGCAGAGATCGCGGTGGTCATAACTGAACTCTGGGAGGACTCCTTATGAAATTCATGAAGCTCGCCGCAGCTGCGGCAAGTACT
>JABDQU010000391.1 GCA_013042105.1 Boseongicola sp. | reverse complement strand
AGATGGCCGCTTGACGCGACCAGTCCGGCCATGCTCGGATCCGGCAAGAAGGGGGCGAAAGCATGAGTGAAATAGCCGTCCTCGGCGCCGGTGCTTTCGGAACATCCCTCGCGATGGCCTTGTCGCTCAATGGCGCTGCTGTAACGCTTTGGTGCCGAAGCGCCAAAGTCGCGGAAGACATGCGCAAAACACGCGCCTCACCGCCCCGCCTTCCCGGACACAAACTTCCCGAAAGCCTCACAATCGAAAGTGACCTGACACAGATTGAGGCTCAAACGCTTCTGCTGGCGGTGCCGATGCAATCGCTCGCAGTCTTCCTTCAAGCTGCGCCAGACTGGTCCCGGCGCAAGCTCGTCGCATGCTGCAAAGGCATCGACCGCCAAACCGGTCTCGGCCCGGTTGCCACTTTGAACGCTGGCGCACCTTCCTCGCAGGCCGCGCTGCTGACCGGCCCAAGCTTTGCCGCCGATATCGCGAAAGGGCTGCCCACGGCCCTGACTCTCGCCGCGCCCACGGACGCCGAAGGTCTGGCATTGCAAACCGCCCTCTCCCGCCCGGCACTCAGACTCTATCGCACCACCGACTCCATCGGCGCCGAACTTGGGGGCGCACTCAAGAACGTGATCGCCCTCGCCGCCGGCATGGCGATCGGCGCAGGTTTCGGCGACAGTGCCCGCGCCGCCGTCATCGCGCGCGGTTTCGCCGAGATGACCCGCTATTCCATGGCAAAAGGCGCGCAACCGGAAACCCTGCAAGGCCTTTCGGGCCTAGGCGATCTTGTCCTGACCTGCACCTCTGAAAAATCCCGAAACTTCTCTGCTGGCGTCGCATTCGGGCGCGGAGAGCAGCCCGACACAAGCTCAACGACCGAAGGCATTGCCACCGCACAAGCTCTGGCCGAAGAGGCGAAGACTCATGGATTGGACCTGCCTCTGACCACCGCCATTCACGCCGTGACAACGGGCAAAATGGACGTCCATGACGTTGTGGACGCCCTCCTCGCCCGCCCCGCCAAACAGGAGTAAACGCAATGCGCTATTGGCTCTTCAAATCCGAAACCGCCACATGGAGCTGGGACCAGCAAGTTGCCAAAGGCGACGCTGGCGAGGAATGGGACGGCGTGCGCAATTATCAGGCGCGCAATTTCATGCGCGAGATGAAAACAGGCGATCAGGGCTTTTTCTATCACTCCCAGAAAGATCGCGAGATCGTCGGCATTGTCGAAGTCATCGCCGAAGCCCACCCTGACAGCACGACCGATGACGACCGCTGGGAATGCGTTGATATCAAGGCCGTCAAAGCTCTTCCAAAACCGGTTCACCTTGACCAGATCAAGTCCGACGAACGGCTCGCCGATATGGTTCTCGTCAAGAATTCCCGTCTTTCTGTGCAGCCCGTTCAGGAAGAAGAATGGCGCATCATCACAGCCCTTGGTGGCCTCTGAATCATCAAAAGCTGGCGCGGTTCGCGAAATCGGCGAATACTGAGAGGAGATTCATCAACTCTCGGAGGGCACGAGAATGGGATTTCTAAGCGTCATAGCGGCCGCAGTCGCAGCATGGATATTCGGAGCCATTTGGTATGGCGTCATCGGAAAGCAATGGATGGCCGCCTCTGGTCTCACAGAAGACACCGTTAATCGCAGCAACCCAACACCCTATATCGTCAGCTTCCTCTGCACTGTCCTTGTCGCAGGCATGACGCGCCATGTCCTTGTAACGTCCGGTGTGGATACCGTCGGAAAAGGCCTTCTGACCGGCCTTGGTCTCGGGCTCTTTGTCGCCGCGCCCTAGATTACGACCAACGTGATGTTCGCCCAGCGCGATCGCGGGCTGATCTGGATGGATGGCATCTATCCCACCGTAGGGATGGCGCTGATGGGTGCAATTCTTACCCTGTTCTAGACACGCCTAAGCGGGGAAATTCAGGCTCTCGGGCTTTTTGGCCGGCAAACGGATAAGCCACTGCTGACCAAACACACGGAAATCAAGCTCGGCCTCAAACGCGTCGCGAAAACGGGTCACCGCGCTGCGCACAGGACGCTCATCCTCGTCGCCCCACAAATAGTCGTCGCCACTGATAATGCCGCCAGCCTTCACCTTGCGAAACGCATGCGCCAAGTCGCGATCGACGTGCGGGGCATTGTGATTACCGTCGATGTAAACCCAATCGAAATAGTTGTCAGGAAACGTCGCCATAACCTTATCCGACAGCCCTCGATGCAACCGAACCCTCGGATTATCGGAAAACTTAGCCGCCACCTCATCGTGCATTACGTCCATACGGCTTTCGTTGCGCGGGCGCCCAAATGCCGTGTTGCGAAAGTCAGGTTGATAAAGCCATGGATCAATCAGATGAAGCTCGGCTGGTTCCGTCTGTTCCAGAATGACAGTGCTAAACCCACCGTTCCACACACCGATCTCAGCCGCAACGCCGCCTTTCGGCATCTTGGACAACAGTTTCAGACGAACGGCTTCGCGTCGGCTCATGGGCGGAGTCTCCTCTTTGGCCGTTCTGGCACAAAGGCGCGCGCAGACACAACGGGCTCAGCGGCAAAAACCGCGACCCGGCACCTGCATATGAAAATGGTCCGCGTGAAGCGCATTGAAATCGGGCCCCAGAACGCCTCCGAACCACTTGCAAGCCGACTTCTGTGCCGCGCGCAGAAAGGCTTGCTCGTTCGGCGATCCTTCCCAGCCAGTCAATAAATCCACAGCACGCCCATCGCTGAACGTGAAACCAGAGACATCAATCGCCATCCCCGTCGCATGAGAAGACATCCGCCGCCCTTCACCTCTCAAGGTTCGCATCCGCCGACACGCATAACTCGAAAGATGCTTGATCCCCACGACACGCGCTCCAAGTGTCTCGCGCGCCACATCCTGAAGGTCATGTCGCTCCCAAAGCGCAAGCCGCAAGGCCACCGCACAATCCGTTTCTAGCGGCGCCAACTGTGCCCCGCCAAGCTGCGTAAGCCGTACGCGATCTGCGATCCCGCATTCATTGCTTTCCGACAAAGGCATCAATGGGGTAACGGCGCGAGGATCCATCGCCGCCAGACAGCCTTCAAAAGTCCTTTCCACCACCGTCGCTTTCCAACGCGTCAATGGCGAGCGCGGATCGGCTACTCTCAAAGGCTCCACAGGATTCCACTCGGACGGCAGAGGCGTATCGGGATGCGTCATCGCAACGACAGCGGCGCCACCGACCAA
>JABDQU010000124.1 GCA_013042105.1 Boseongicola sp. | reverse complement strand
CGCCGCGTTCTGACTGACGAAGTGCCGGCGGACTGACGCCTCCGCGCTACCCAACACCCCCAAAGCGCACACCAGAAATCTCAGCCATATCTTTTTTCCATGTCGTCAGATCATCGGCATTGAACTTCGACAGATGATCATGCCCACAGGCCCGCGCCATCACCTGCATCAATTCAACACTCGCCTCAAAGAAATTCGCCAACTGCCGCGCTGATTTTTCCGCCACCAGACGGTTCACCAGATGCGGCTTTTGCGTCGCGATGCCGACCGGGCAATTGTTCGTATGACACGCCCGCATCGCCAGACACCCAATCGCCTGCATCGCCGAATTCGACACCGCAATCGCATCCGCGCCCAGCGCCATCGCCTTGATGAAATCCGCCGGCTTTCTCAAACCACCCGTGATGACCAGCGTCACATCCTGCCGCCCCAACACATCCAGATGCCGCCGCGCGCGCGCCAATGCCGGGATCGTCGGCACCGAGATATTATCGCGGAAAATCACCGGCGCCGCGCCGGTGCCGCCCCCGCGCCCGTCCAGAATCACATAATCAACGCCAACCTCCAAAGCCGCGTCGATGTCCTTCTCGATATGCTGCGCCGAAAGCTTATACCCGATGGGAATACCCCCCGTCCGGTCCCGCACCTCGTCCGCAAATTCTTTGATCTGAGCCACCTCGGTCCAGTCAGGAAACCGCGGAGGTGACACCGCCGCCGTCCCCGGCTCCAAATCCCGCACTTCAGCGATCTTGCCCTGCACCTTGTTGCCCGGCAAATGTCCCCCGGTCCCGGTCTTGGCCCCTTGCCCGCCCTTGAAGTGAAACGCCTGCACCCGCTCCAGTTTGTCCCACGAAAAGCCAAACCGCCCCGACGCCAACTCATAGAAATACCGCGAGTTCTCGGCCTGCTCTTCGGGCAGCATACCGCCCTCACCCGAACAGATGCCCGTCCCCGCCATCTCGGCCCCGCGTGCCAAGGCGACTTTCGCGCTTTCCGACAAGGCCCCGAAACTCATGTCCGAGACGAACAACGGTATCTTCAGTTTTAAGGGCTTCTGCGCATTCGGCCCGATCACCACCTCGGTCCCCACCGCGTCATCATCCAACAAAGGTGGTTTGTGCAACTGCGCCGTCAACAACTGAATGTCGTCCCAATCCGGCAACTCGCCGCGCGGAACACCCATCGACTCGACAACTCCATGATGCCCGGTCTTCGACAATCCCTGCTTGGCATAGCGCTGGATCAATCCGTTGTAAGGCTCGGCGTCGGTCCCATGGCTCGGGTCGGCGTAAAGCCCCAGATACGCATCGCGATTGTAAGGCTGCGGATTGTCATGCCCCCACTGATTGATCTCATCGGCATCCACACAAACCGAGCCATCCTCAACCCACGACTTGAACTTCGGCAGCTTCTCGTCATTGGCATAGGCCGACACACCGCTATCCAGCCGGTAATCCCAATTATGCACGCCACAAATCAGATCATTCCCGCGCACATGTCCATCCGACATCAACGCGCCCCGATGCAGACACCGCCCGTAAAACACGGATATCTCGTCATCAAATCGCACCACGACCAAGTCGACCTCACCAACAATCGCGTATTCCGGCGTGCGGTCTGCCAGTTCATCAAGTTTATAAATCGCAGTGGTTTTCATCGCGTCATCCCTTGTTTCAAACCCGAACGGGCCCTTCAAAACAACGATGACCGATCACGGCGCACAGGTCCAATCACACCTGCCCTGCATTTATGCAGACGCGCGCAATCCCAAAATGTCACGCGCCTCAGCCCACGTCGCAACCGGGCGCTCATACCTCTCGGCAATCTCCACCGCCCGACGCACCAACTGTGCATTCGAGGACGCAAGCTCATCCCGGCTCAACCGCACATTATCCTCAAGCCCCGTGCGCGCATGCCCACCGCTTGAAATCGCCCATTCGTTCAAGACAATCTGACCGGGTCCAATCCCGGCCGCGCACCATGCCGCGTCATTCCCAAACAAACGCTTCACCGTCTCGATGTAGAAATCGAACACCGCGCGATCCACCGGCATCGCATTCTTCACGCCCATCACAAACTGCACATAAGGCGTCTCCTTGATCTGACCCTTGGCATGCATGTCAGCCGCGCGGAAAATGTGGCTCAGATCGAACGCCTCAATCTCAGGCTTCACATCATACGCAATCATCTCAGCCGCCAACCACTCCACCAAATCGGGCGGGTTCTCATAAACGCGCGTCGGGAAATTGTTCGACCCCACCGACAAGGACGCCATGTCCGGGCGCAAAGACAACATACCCCCGCGCTCGCGCCCAGCCCCTGACCGACCCCCGGTCGAAAACTGCAAGATCATCCCCGGACAGTGTTTCTCAAGCCCCTCCTTCAGGGCCGCAAACTTCTCGGGGTCCGAACTCGGTGTCTCGTCGGCATTGCGCACATGCGCATGGCAAATGCTCGCCCCCGCCTCAAAAGCCTCATGTGTGCTCTCGATCTGTTCGGACACGCTGATCGGCACAGCGGGATTGGCTGCCTTGGTTGGCACTGACCCTGTGATCGCGACACATATTATAACCGGTTTTCCCATAACGCCCTCAAATATCAAAAAAAATCGTTTCGTTCGGCCCCTGGATATGAACGTCGAACCGATACACCCCCGGCGCTTCCGACCGCGCCATCAAAGTCGGCACACGGCCACGATCCGCGATCTGGCTCAGCAACGGATCCAGATCATTCATCCCAGACTCATCCTCGAAATACGCCCGCGTCTGCAACCCGATATTGATCCCACGCGCCACGATCCAAAGCGTGATATGCGGCGCCTGAACGCGCCCATCGGGCAACGCTACCGCCCCCGGCTTCACCGTTTCAAATCGAAACTCGCCCGTCTCCATATCGCCCGCAGACCGCCCCCAGCCCGTGAAATGCGCATCCGCCGCGCCGCGCACCTCATTGGCGGACGCAAACAACCCCGCCGCATCCGCCTGCCAAATCTCGACCATCGCATCCGTCAACGCATCGCCCGCGCCGTCATAAACCGTCCCGCAAAACGTGATTTCCTCACCCTTTACAGGCCCCGTCTTCATCGCCGCCCCAAGGTCCCCGCCAAACATCGCAATCCCCGAAAAATTCGGCGTGCAGCCAATATGGACATAAGGCCCCGCCGTCTGGCTCGGGCTTTCCTTCAACACATTTGCAGTGTCAGCCATCCCTCAAAGCCCCTCGCTACGGTTTTCGAAATACGTCTGTCGCCGCCCGCGCAGCACGATGTCGAACTTATAGGCCAGACTGTCCATCGGCAGCGTCCGCGCCTTGTCCAAAGTTGCCGTCATCGCATCCACCGCCGCCGCACTCTTCAAAACCCCGACAATCGGGCACAAGGGAATAAGCGGATCCCCCTCGAAATACATCTGAGTGATCAACCGCTGCGCAAACCCGTGTCCAAAGACGCTGAAATGAATATGCGCTGGCCGCCAGTCGTTTGGCCCGTTCGGCCAGGGGTAAGGCCCGGGCTGAATAGTGCGAAACTCATAAGCCCCGTCCTCGCCCGTGATCGTCCGCCCACAGCCGCCAAAATTCGGATCAAGCGGCGCCAGATAGCTCTCTTTCTTATGACGATACCGCCCGCCCGCATTGGCCTGCCAGAACTCCAGCAAAGCCCCCGGAACGGGTCGCCCCATCTCGTCCAGAACACGCCCATGCACCACCAGTCGCGGCCCTATGGCCATTTCCCCTTCAGCCGCGAAATTCACGATCAGATCGTTGTCCAGTTCGCCCAGCATCCCATGCCCGAACACAGGCGAAGTCTCTTCGCTCAACGTCGTCGGAAATCTCAAAAGCGCATGCTTTGGACTGCGCAGCGCCGTCGACTTATACTCCGGCGCAAAGCCGGGCGGCTGCCAGTCGCGATCCCGCGTATCAAAAGGCCCGGTCTCCTGCGCCCCGCTCACAGCTCGACCCCCATCTCCTTATACGTCTCCTTGGCCAGCTTGATCGCATGGTTCGCTTTCGGAACCCCTGCATAAACCGCCACATGCATAAACGCCTGCAATACATCCTGCGGCGCAGCCCCTGTGTTCGCACAAGCCCGGATATGCATCGGGATCTCTTCAAAGTTTCCCGTCGCCGCCAACAACGCCAGCGTCAGCATCGACCGCTCACGTTTGGAAATCGTGTCATCCGCCCATAGCGTGCCCCATGCGCCTTCGGTGATCATCTCCTGAAACGGCGCGTCAAAATCTGCCTTGGCCGCCTCGGCGCGATCCACATGCGCATCCCCCAAAACCGAGCGGCGCACCTTCATTCCCTCATCATACCGGCTCAAAACGCAGTCCTCCTCAATAGGGCAACCCGACGTAATTTTCCGCCATTGCCGCCTGCGCCGCCTCGTTCGAGCCCAAAAACTCCAACTCGGCCCGCTGCATCTTCAGATCAAATTCGCTCTGGTCAGGATAGCGGTGCATCACCGACGAAAACCACCACGAAAACCGCTCGGCTTTCCAAACCCGCGCCAGCGCCTTCGCTGAATAGCCCTCAATCCCGGCCTCCGACCCATTCCCGTAATACTCCCACAGCGCATGATACAGATAATGCACATCCGACGCCGCTGTGTTCAGCCCCTTGGCCCCGGTCGGCGGCACGATATGCGCCGCGTCCCCGCACAAAAACAACCGCCCCCAGCGCATCGGCTCAGTCACAAAGGACCGCAAAGGTGCGATGGATTTCTCAATCGACGGCCCCGTCACAAGCTTCTCCACCTGATCCTTCGGGATGCGCCTTTTCAATTCCGCCCAGAACGCATCATCCGACCAATCCTCCGGGCTATCCTCCAGAGAACACTGGATATAATAGCGACTAAGGTTCGCATTCCTCATCGAACACAAGGCAAACCCGCGCTCGGAATTGGCATAGATCAACTCATCATTGACCGGTGGCGTCTCACTCAAGACCCCAAGCCAGCCAAACGGATAAACCTTTTCATACTCGCGCCGCACATCTTCCGGGATCGTCTTACGGCTGACCCCGTGAAACCCGTCGCAACCGGCCACGAAATCACAATCCACCCGCCGCGCCTCTCCGTTCACACGATAAGTCACATGCGCCGCTTCGCTGTCCACGCCACGGATCACCACATCCTCGACGTTATAGACAATCCTGCCCCCCGCTGCCTCGCGCGCCGCATAGAGATCCCGCGTCACTTCGGTCTGTCCATAAACCATGACCGGCGTGCCGGTATGACGCGCAAAATCAATCCGGAACATCTCGTCGCCGTAAGAAATCAGCGTCCCGTCATGCGTGAACCCTTCGGCGTGCATCCGCTCCGCACACCCCGCTTCTTCCATCAGCGCAAGCAGCCCCTGCTCCAGCACACCCGCCCGAATGCGCCCCAGCACATAATCCTTGGTCTTGCGCTCCAACACCACACTGTCGATCCCGCGCACATGCAAAAGCTGCGACAACAAAAGCCCCGAAGGCCCGCCCCCAATGATCGCAACTTGTGTCTGCATAAGCCCTTAAACCCTTGTGATCTTCAGCTTCGTCTTCAACTCAGTGCGGCAAAACGCATGCAGGAAACACGTCTGCTCAGACACATCCAGCATGTCCCGCGCCACCGCATCCGCCTCCTCGGTCACCAGATGCACATGCGTTTCCACCGGATCCGCCTCGCCCGCCTTCCCGGTTCCACCCGATGCACCCCCCAGACTGAAATGCGTGTCCTGCACAATCGAATAGGACGGCAAATCCAAATGCTCCATCGAGGCCATCCGCCCAAACTGCGTCATGAAACAAAACGCGATCCCGGCCGAGATATAACTCACCGCATCCGGCGCACGCCCCTGCCCGCCCGCAGACGGAGCTTCCTCCGACAAAAACCAGAAAACCGACCCTCGCGGGCTGTAAAGATGCTGCTCAATCTCCTTGATCCCGTCGTCGCGCAACGTGCAGATCGCCGCCGGATTGAGCGTCCGGTCCTGCTCATCCGTTAAACTCGACGCCGCCGCCGCCGTCCCCTTCTGCACCGCCTTTTGTGGCGACATCCCAAAGCGTTCGATCAACGTCAGATCGCTCTCCTCAGCCTCAGGCGCCGCCCCCGAAGGATCCCCCACAACCGCGCCTTCCAACTTCGCCGCCTGCGCCGGATCAAGCGCGACCCCGTTCTTCGTCAACGTGAAATAACTCGGCAAAACCCCCCGCATCAGCCCATTCAACGGCGAGGCATGCACCCCGTTCATGATCAACTGATTGAGCGCGGCATCATCCAGATCGCAATCAACCTCCACCTCAAGCTCGACCGGCAACGCCCCGCCAACCATCGTGCGCTGTCGCATCGACCCCTTCATCGTGTAATAATTGTTCTGAATGATCCGTAACTTACGCAACGCCACCCCGCGCTCGGCCGCCAGTGCCGTGATCTCGTTCATATAGCTCGAAATCATCCCCGTCGTCAGAAACGCCAGGGGACAGGGGGCCGCGTCATACCCCGACAAATACGCCCCCTCATCCGACACCAACCGCCACATCGCGCCCGACCGCGCCGAGACAACCAACGCCTCTTTCTGAAACCCCGACAAAGACCGCACCCACGTGCGCACCGCATCGCCTTTGCGAATGTCCGGCGCCACCAACCCCGTCGCCTCAGCATTCGCCACCCGGAAAAACGGCGCAGTGCCGCTGCTTTCAATGATGTTCTTCCCTAATGCCACGCGCGTTCCCCTTCAGTTGTCCACCGGCGCCGTCCCAAACCCGAAATCCCTCATAACGCCCTCATCCAAACATCGTCGTCGGTAAGAAAAGCGAGATCTGCGGGACCATCACAAGGATCACCAGCGTCACCAGCATCATGAACCAGAACAACGCCACGCCCGAGAAAATCTGCCCCAAAGACACCTTCGGCGCGATCGATTTCACAATGAAAACGTTCAACCCCACCGGCGGCGATATCAGCCCCATTTCAAGCGCCAGAACCACCAGAACACCGAACCAGATCGGATCGATCCCCTCAGCCACAATGATCGGAAAAAAGATCGGCAGGGTCAGCACCAGCATCGCGAACCCTTCCAGAAAACATCCCAGAATGATGTAGATCAGCAAGATCACCAGCAACACACCCGTGGCCGACAAATCCAATCCATCCATGAACCCGCCCACCAAAGTCGGAATGTGGCTCAGTGCCAGAAACGGGTTGATCATATGCGCCGCAATCAGGATCAGCATCACCGTCGCCGTGGTCACCACCGACTCCTTGGCCGCCGTCCAAAGCGCGACCAACGGCAGACTGCGCATCGCGAACCCGATCAGGATCACCGCACCCGCCCCGACCGCCGCCGCCTCGACAGGCGAAAACAATCCGCCGTAAATGCCGCCAATCGTCAGAACGATCACCGCCACAATCGGCCCGGCCTTTGACACCGCGACCAGCTTTTCATTCATCGACGTTTTCGGCCCCGCAGGCCCATACTCGGGCCGCAGGTAACACAGCACCGTGACTGCCAGAACAAACAACGACACCAGCAAAAGCCCCGGAAAAACGCCCGCCAAAAACAACCGCCCGATGGATTGCTCGGTCAGAATGGCATAGATCACAAACCCGGTGGACGGCGGGATCAAAATTCCCAACGTGCCGCCCGCGGCCACCACGCCCGTCGACAGGCGCGGGTCATATTTATATCGCTCCATCTCGCCCAAAGCGACCTTGCCCATGGTCAAAGCCGAGGCCACCGAAGACCCCGAAAGTGCCGCAAACCCGCCGCAGCCGATCACGGTCGCGCTTGCCAAGCCGCCTTTGACCGACCCGATGACGGCATAGGCCGCGTCATAAAGCTGGCGCGACATGCCGGTGATCGAAGCCACATTGCCCATCAAAATGAACAACGGAATAACCAGAAGTTCCGGCGACGATCCGAAAGTGAACGCCTCCGACGCCAAAAGCGACGTCGCCGCATTCAGCCCGTTCAGCGCCCAGATGCCAAAAAAGCCCACCATGAACATCGCAAACGCCACAGGAATACGCAGCGCCAGCAGGACGAACAAAACCGCAATGCCGACCAGCCCGGCCGTTGTGTCCATCATAAGGACTTCTCCGCGCGAACGTCGCGCCCTGTCAGTGACAACTCAAGCGCGCGCAACGCCAGCCCAAGCGACGCCAGCGACATGAAGGCGATCATGCCCCACTGGAACCAGGCTTTCGGTAGATAAAGAAGGTTTGTCGACAGGTTCAGCATCACGGAAAGCTTCGCGGAATCCCATGTCGCCCAGGCAAGTGCGGCAAAGATCACCGCGCCGAAAATCGCGACCAGAATATCGATGAGTTTGTTCATTCTTGCGGGGAAATAACGCTCGAACAGGTCCACAGCCACATGCCCGCCCCGCCGGTCACACAGCGCCATCGGCGCAAAAACCAGCACCGTCATCGCCATGGTCGTGATGTCTTGCGAGCCATAAAGCGGATTGCCCGCCGCACGGCCAATGACATCAATCAGCACAACAACAACCGCAACAAGCAGCGCGGTTGAGCCGATAGCAGCGGACAGACCAATCAGCCTGTCCGCCAGTTTTCTGATATTTTCCAATCGCTTACTTCTGCATTGCGGCCAAAGTCGCATCGCCGCCGACGTCGGCGACATAGGTCGACGTCACAGCAGACACCGCGTCCCGAAAGGCCTGAATTTCAGCCTCCGTCAGGTCAACAAAGGTGTTCTTTGCATCCTGCCGCGCCCGCGCCACACCGGCCACACCAGTCGCATTCCACGCACTTTCTGCATTGTTGGACACATCCCGCCCAACGCTTGCATCAA
Source organism: Boseongicola sp. (assembly GCA_013042105.1). Taxonomy (GTDB): domain Bacteria; phylum Pseudomonadota; class Alphaproteobacteria; order Rhodobacterales; family Rhodobacteraceae; genus Boseongicola. The sequence goes on along the minus strand of JABDQU010000124.1, from coordinate 11,235 downwards.
ACGCCGCCTTCGCTTCATCCGACAGCGCCTCATACGAGCCCTGCCCCATCACCGCAAAGAACGACAACCGCCCCAAAGGCGCGCCAATGGTAAAGCTGTTGGCCACTTCATCCAGTTTAAAGTCATCCAGCGTCGACGAGCCGGTGAACACACCGTCAATCAGGCCGGTCTGAAGCGCGTTATAAACCTGGTTGATCGGCATCTGCACCGGCGTCGCCCCCAAGGCTTCCGCCACTTTGCCCGCCGTCGCACCCGCAACACGGATCTTCAGACCTTCCAGATCGCTCGGAGACCGCACGACCTTCTCGCGCATGATCATCACGTTCGGCTCGGACGTCCAAAGCGCAACAGGCACCGTGCCCGGGAACTCGCCGCCGATCAAATCCATCGCATCCCAAAGCGCATCCGCCCCGGATTTGCCCTCAGGCACGACGCCCGGCAGCTCGACAATCATCGCCTTCTCAAACTGCGACGACGTATAACCCTGCAACCCCCAGGTAATATCCGCCACACCTTGCACCGCGCGGATGTATTGCTCCACCGGGCCCTTGCCCAACTCACCACCGTGATAGCCGCGCACCGTCAACACCCCATCCGTCGCCGCTGACATATCCGCGTTCAGCTTTTCGATCACCGACGCATTCACCGTATGAAACGGCGGTGTGAAATTCGCAAATTTCAACTCCTGCGCAAACGCAGGAACCACCAGCAAAGCCGCCAAAGCCGATGCGATAAATGTTGTTTTGATAGTCATGTCGTCCTCCCAAAAAACCAGACCGCAGTGTCTCGCGGCTCCGAAACTCGGCGCCGGCATGCCCAAAAGAACGCCGACTCCCTGACCTTGCCCTATGAAGCCTTCGCGCGCCAGCTATCAGCAGCATACCCGCCCTCGCGGACCTCTTTCGCATAGGGCGTCTCTGACACCCGCACCCGAATTTCCGCCTGTCGGTGCTTTTCGGCAGACGTCTTTTGCGTCTCATCCGATTCACCCCACTTCAACGTCAGCACATCGCCCACGTTCACCGATTGCTCCACCACACCAAGCGACAAAACACAGCGCTCATTATAGCTATACCCGTTGAACATCGACATCCCGACCATGCGGTCGCCATGCATGACCATATCCGCCGACGACGATGCATAATTCGGCTGCGGGAAATCAATCCACTTATACGGCACACCCTCATCAAACGCCGACGAAATCACTTTTAGAACGTCCTCTTTGTTCCACTCAAACGTCACTTTCTTCCGGTTCGACGCACGGCCCTTCATCGCCGCCAAAGCCTCCTTGCCGACGAAATCGTCCTTCTTCCAACCAATATAGAAATCATAGCCCAGCTCGAACGGATTGACGTAATAATCCTCGATATTGTCCGACACGAACGACCCACCGATCGCGCCCGCCGCCTCATACATGTCCGACCCCAGCCAGTCGCGATACGCGGCCATCATGCCATCGCCTGTGTAAATCCCCGGCAGTGGCGACGGGATCCACCCCGACTCCAGCGTGTTCGTCGAATAAGCCCGACTGCCGCATTGCACCAGATCGACACCCGCTTCGGCCGCAGCCTCCATGATCGTCGAATGAATGTAGTGCTTGTCGTCATACGGCCCCCAGATCTCCAAACCCGGCGCCCCTGACATCCCATGCCGCAACGCCTGCACCTTCTTCGAGCCCACGTTGATCCAGTCCACATGGAAAAACTTGATGTCCTGCACCGGGCCGCCGTTCATCTTCTCGAAAATCTTCGGCGCATCAGGGCCTTGGATCTGATACCGGTAATGCGTGCGCAACACCCGCTCGCCCTCAGGGCGCGACGTGGACCGTGGGTCATGCTTGATCCGCACATTCCAACGCCCATGCGCGGCACAGAACATCAGCCAGTTCGACGTCGGCGCACGCCCCACCAGAATGAACTTGTCTTCCCGCTCGCGGAAAATGATGTGGTCGCCGATCACATGCCCGGCTGGCGTCACCGGCACGAAATGCTTGGCCCGGTTCAGATCGAAATTCGCAAACGAGTTGATCCCGTGATGCGACAGGAACGCCTCCGCCTCAGGCCCCTCAACGATCAATTCATCCATATGATGCGACTGATCAAACAACACCGCCGAATGCCGCCACGCCTCCTGCTCAACGCGCCAGTTGCGGAATTCCGGCGTCACGACCGGATAGACATACATCCCGATCCTGCTGTTTCGCAGCATCTCCACCGGGTTGGCATGTTGGCGCATCACATCAGACAGGCTCGGCATTTTCTATCTCTCCCCCAAAGTCTATTCAGACGTTACCAGCGATAGCCCCGGAACCCGCGTCGCGACCCCCGGCCCGGCTTTCGCAAAATGTTCCAGATTCTCGCGCGCGAGCCGCGCATGCTCGCGCGTCAGCGCTTCGGCCCGTGCTCCCTCCCGCCCCTTGATCGCCGCCAGGATCGCCTTGTGCTGCCACTGCGCCCGCATCAGCGACGCCAGAAAATTCGGGATCAGCTCTTGTTCCTTCAAGAACGCAGTTGGCGACGCCAGCGGCAATTGCGCCACCCGCTCGACCTCGCGCTGAATGATCGAACTCGCCGCCATCCGCGCCAGTGCGTCGTGAAACGCTGCATTGTGGTGCGCATAGGCATCCACATGGACCGTTTCCGCCGCCAGTATCCGATCAAGCGCCTGAACCGCTGCGTCGGCCTCAACAAACGCCGTCGCCTCCGCCCCGCGCTCCGCCGCCATCCGTGCCGCCGTTCCTTCGATCACGCCGCGCAATTCAATCGCATCGTTGATGTCGTCGACCGTAAAGCTCGCAACGCGCGCGCCGCCCGTCTCGATCCGTTCCAGCAGCCCTTCGGCCACCAGACGATCCATCGCCTGCCTGAGCGGCGTGCGCGAAACTCCCAGACGTTCGGACAAGGCAACCTCCGGCAGACGCGTGTTCTTTTCGACCGCACCGGTCATGACCAATGTGCGTAGCCCCATCAGAGCCTTGTCGACCTGCGTTTGCCGCTCTCCCAAAGCAACCTCCCAATAGCTTTCCGTCGGTTTTGGCTAGAATGTATACAATTACCTGTCAACAGCGGCGTTATTCGGGTGATAAGCGGCTAAATGCTAAGTCAATGTATACAATACTAATTTCAGTTTGAAAAAACCTGCAAACTCCCGGCGCACGCCCGCTTTGTTAACCAATCCCTACCACTCAGAACGGGCGCACCGACGTAATACCGACGTGATACCGACGTCATACCGACGTTGGAAAACCGAGACCGTCAGGAATTGAATGCGTCATATTCAGAAATTATGACAAGCATTTGTTTTTAAACAATATAGTGGAAAAACGCCAATAGTCCCTCCGAAACCAAAACCGCTCAGAAACACCGGACCCAAGTCGTCACACAGCAGCATCTTAAAGCCAATAAATATTTTTATTTCATATACTTAAATACCATCCTTAAAGTTACAATCAGACAGAGCTCGCCCCTCCAACCGACAGCTTCAGTCAGGCTCACTCTGACCACACCGTATTTCCGGCAGGCGGCAGGCCTCGGGTCAATCAAGAAAACCTCCCAAGTCTCTCGTTTCATTAAATAAACCAGGACGCGCATCGGCTTTAGACTTTAAGCGATCACAACGAGCTACCCATTAACCAGCCCTAAGTCTCAACCTGCTAAATTCTCCCAACACGCGAAACGTCGAAAAACCGCCAGAAGACGCGGCCATTTCAAATTTTTTTTTCGCACGGCGTGTCTTCCCTCCGGCCGCCTCCGCGCCCGGGGTCATTTGCGCAAGCGCGGACCCGTGTTGCGACCGACCCCGCTCCGCCGCGATTGCCGCCCACAGATTTGTCCTCTACTTTCAGTTCATGCCGCCAGCCCCACGCGTCGACAAGCCGCCGGAAATTAGCAGCAATACCAAGGACGTAACATGACAACACAGGCAGCAAGACACTATATCGACGGCGCATGGATTGCCGAGGGCGACCTCGCAGAAAGCATCAACCCCGCCACTCAAACCACTCTTGGCACCGCGCATCTGGGCAGTGAAACGCTCACCAACCAGGCCGCCAGCGTCGCCCGTCACACGTTCTTCACCTCGCCTTGGTCCACGTCCCCCCGCCTGCGCGCCCAAGCCCTCTCCGAGATTGCCGACGCCCTCGCCGCCGCCAAGGATGAGATCGTCGACCTCGTCATTCAGGAGAACGGCAAGCTGCGCTCCGAAGCCCTCGGCGAGACTATGGGTGCCATCTCGGAATCTCGTTATTATTCAGGCCTTTGCCGCAATATTCGCGGCACCATGCAAGAGACCGCTCCGGGCAATTTCTCGCTCTTCAACCGCGAACCCGCAGGCGTCGCAGGCGTTATTGTCCCATGGAACGCCCCCGTCACCCTCCTCATGCGCTCCCTCGCCCCAGCCCTCGCCGCCGGCTGCACAACGGTCATCAAGCCCGCTCAACAGACCCCGCTGTCGCACGCCCGCATTCTGAAAGCCATCACGTCTGCCCCGTCGCTTCCAAAGGGCGTCGTCAATTCCGTCAACGAAAACGGCATCTTAGTTGGTCAGGCCATGACCGCCTCACCGCACATCGATGTCATCAGCTTCACCGGTTCAAGCCGCACCGGCAAAGCCATCATGGCCGCCTCCGCCCATACCTTAAAGCGCGTCAGCCTCGAACTTGGCGGCAAAGCCCCCGCCGTCATCTTCGACGACGCCGACCTCGACCTCGCCGTAAAAGAACTCACCCACGGCGCCCTCGCCATGGCCGGTCAAATCTGCGTCGCCGCCGCGCGTTTCGTCGTCCATGACGCCATTGCGAAAGACTTCGAAAACCGCATCAATGCCGCCTTTCAAGCCGTGAAAGTAGGCCCCGGAGATCGCCCCGACAGTCAAATGGGCTCCCTCATTGATCTTGAAAATCGTGCGCGAATTGAAAGGCTTATCGAACAAGCGGGCGACGAAGGGCACGTAGTCCTTAAGGGCGAACCGCTGTCGGACGCCGCCTTCCTGACGCCCACTCTTTTCAGGATCGACGACCTCTCATCCCCCCTCGTTCAAGAAGAACTTTTCGGCCCCATCGTGTCCATCGAAACCTTCTGCGACGAAGCCGAAGCGGTCGCCAAAGCAAACGCCACACCCTACGGCCTCGCGGCCTCCGTCTTCACAAGAGACACCGCACGCGCCATGCGATTGTCCCGCGCCATCCGCGCCGGCACCGTCTGGATCAACGCGCACCTGCGCCTCTTTGCCGAAGCCGAAACCGGCGGCTACGGGCAATCCGGTTTGGGTCGCCTCCACGGACCCGAAGGCCTCCACGACTTCCTTGAAACAAAACACATTTATATGGAAGCCGGCGTGATCGGCGACCCCAAATGACATGCGATTTCGACGTGTTAATCAACGGCGGCGGCCCCGTTGGAATGGGCCTTGCGATTGAGCTTGGCCAACGCGACATAAAAACCTGCGTCATCGAAAGACACCATGACCCACAGCCCATTCCAAAGGGTCAAAACCTGACCCAACGCACTGGCGAACATTTTCAGGCCTGGGGCTGCGAAGCAGAGTTGCGCACCGCGCACCCCCTTCCAAAGGGGGCCGGAATCGGTGGAATGACTGCCTACGGCACGCTGTTGTCCGACTATACCTATGACTGGCTAAACCGTTCAAACGTCAAGGATTTCTACTTCTCTGCACACGCCCGTCTGCCGCAATATGCGACCGAACGCGTTCTTCGAAATCGCGCGGCTGAAATTCCCGCAGTCACCGTTCACTACGGCTGGTCAGGCACCCATTTGACGCTAACAGAAGAAGCCGCAGAGCTTGGTATCGCGGAAACCAACGGACACCATACCGACAGTTTATCGGCCAGATATGTCGTCGGATGCGACGGCAGTCGGTCCCTGATCAAAAGCCAAAGCGGCATTGGCGAGGACCTCTCAGAACACAACCGCGTCATGGCGCTCTTGGTGTTTCGCTCCAAGGCGCTTCACGACCTTCTTGAGCGCCACCCCGGCAAGGCCTTCTACAATGTCCTGCACCCTGATCTGCAGGGGTATTGGATGTTTTTCGGCCGCGTAGATCATGGCCACTCATGGTTTTTTCATGCTCCAATTCCCAACGGCCTCGCGAAAGAGGACGTTGATTTCCCGGCCCTCTTGCAACGCGCTGTCGGTCAAGACTTTGATTTTGAGATAGATTACGTCGGCACATGGGACCTTCGCGTCTCGACCGCTCAAACCTATCGGAAAGGCCGCGCCTTTGTCGCAGGCGACGCAGCCCACAGCCATCCACCCTACGGTGGCTTCGGGATCAACACAGGCTTCGAGGACGCCCGCAACCTTGGTTGGAAGCTGGCCGCTGTCCTTCAGGGGTGGGGCACCTACGACCTGCTCGACAGTTATGGTGCCGAGCGCCGACCAGTTTTCATCTCAACCGCCGAAGACTTCATCGAGCGTTTCATTCACGAAGATCGCACCTTTCTTAAGACCTATTCACCTGAAAAGGACGCGAAAGCCTTTGAAAACGCATGGTATTCGAGAAACCTCGATGCGGCTGAAGTCCAGGCATTTGAACCCAACTATGCCGGCTCGCCGATTGTGCATGGCAGTGAAGGCACACCGTCCGCTCTCGGGGCGCATAGTTTTGAAGCGGCCCCCGGGCATCACCTTCCGCCGCCAGGTCCCCATGGGGCAGAAGTGGCCGAATTGCTTGGACCCGACTTCACACTTTTCGCGCAGACTTCATGTGACACAGCGCCACTGAAACAAGCGTTTCGTGAACGCTCACTTCCCCTAAAAACCGCCGCGTCGAACCCGGACTGGCACAGCGTCTGGGGCCATAATATCGTGCTGGTTCGACCCGATGGTTTTGTCGCCTTCGCGGGCGAACGTATTAACGAACAGGCCGCGCATGAGGTCTGCGATGTTATCGCCGGTCGCCCAAAAGCCATAGCGACATGAAGGATTGGAACGCCAAACACGTGGTTGTCACAGGCGGCGCATCGGGTATCGGAGCCGCCTGCGTCGACCTTCTCAAAGCGCACGGCGCGACGGTTACGGTGATCGACATCAACCCACCGGACGACATCGCGGATCATTGGACAAAAGCCGACCTGAATGATCTTTCGTCAATACCTCCCATTACCGTCAGCGGTGGCATCGACGCTCTGATAAATGCCGCAGGTCTACCGCCTCGCGCAGGTCGAGAAGCCGAGACACTAAGAGTAAACTATTTCGCTCTGGTCGCCCTCACCACGCAATTGGCAACTCAGATCAAACAGGGTGGCGCGATCGTCAGCATGGCATCGCGAGCGGGGGCGCAGTGGAAGTGTAATTTCGCTCAAATTCAGCGACTTAACTCAACAGATCCACTGCTGGATTTGGCTGATTTCATCGAAAACGAAGGGGTTGACCCGGTCCGGGCATACGACCTTTCCAAAGAAGCCGTGATCGCCTGGACAAAGGACATGGTGGCACCGATGCGCGAAAAAAACTTGCGGATAAACTCGGTCAGCCCGGCAGCTGTGGAAACACCGATCCTTAACGAGTTCATGACTTCGCTGGGCGCTCGTGCCGAGCGTGGCCTTGAGATGACAGGACGTGCAGGACATGCCACAGAGGTCGCCGAAACACTGCTGTTCCTCATCTCGCCGAAAGCCTCTTGGATAACTGGCTGCAACATTGAATGTGACGGAGGGCTTACTGCGGAGTTAGAGATATCCGCCTTACGTTTCTCCCTGACGTCTCGTTAACAGATGAAACTTTGTGACAAACACAATCAGTCGAATTAACTATGCTTAACAAACACAAGGCACCACATGACGGATGTTTTTAGCCACCCCTGGCTGAGCGGCTTGTTTCAGGACCCGACGACCGAGGCGATCTGGTCACCGGATCGCCAGCTTGCTCATATGCTGGCATTTCAGGCGGCACTGACGCGCGCATTTGCCGACGTCGAGACGCTCCCGGTCGACATCGCTGAAAAGGTCGCCGCCGACATCCAAGCGCACTCTCCGGACATGGACGATCTGCGCAATGGCACGGCACGCGACGGTGTCGTTGTCCCCGCGCTTGTTCGGCAATTGAAAGCATTGGCTGGTGACAACGCGGACGCGGTGCATAGCGGCGCGACATCGCAGGACGTCATTGATACCGCGCTTGCTTTGACACTGCGTGACACCAGCCTCCATCTACAAGGCCTCATCGCAGAAGTCGGCGAGAATCTGGATGCGCTTGATCTTCAGTTTGGCGGGTCCGAGATTACGGGCCGCACCCGCACACAATCCGCCAAGCCGATACGTGTTCGCGATCGACTGCAGGCCTGGTCAACGCCCCTCTCGCGGCACAAAGTGCGCCTCGCCAAGCTGCGGCCTGTCACGGAGATCCTACAATTGGGTGGTGCCGTCGGAACCCGCGAGGACTTCGGAAGTCACGGTGATGCAATCGCACAAAGCATGGCGCGTAAGCTTGATCTGGGTAACCCACCCCATGGATGGCATACGACAAGAGACGTAATAATCGACTATGCAAATCTGCTGTCGATGATCACCGGAAGTCTTGGAAAAATGGGCCAGGATATCTGCCTCATGGCCCAGCAAGGTATTGATGAAATTGAATTAACCGGCGGCGGCGCCTCGTCGGCGATACCCCACAAGCAAAACCCTGTTCTGGCAGAGCTTCTTGTCACACTTGCACGCTTCAACGCCACTCAGGTCTCGGGCATGCACCACGCCATGGTGCACGAACAGGAACGGTCTGGTGCGGCTTGGTCGCTGGAATGGATGATTTTGCCGCTCATGGCGCAAGCAACGGCGCGCAGCCTCACGGCAGCAAACCAGATCTGTCGAAGCATCACACGCATCGGTCGTTGAAAAGAAACAGGCGCCAGTGAAGCGCATTCCAGAGTTGGTGCGTTTTCGACGAACTCTCCACAGGGCAACGAAGAGGCTTTCTGGCAATACTGTCAAAAATCGGTCGTCGGTTTCAGGCCACCCGACGCTCTTCGCGATCAAATGCGAAGGCCATCGCATCATCGAAATCAAGTTGGATACTGTCTCCCACGCTTGTTCCATCTTGCCCAAAGATCCGCACCGTCAACGCCTCATCTTCCGCCGTCTTGACCAAGAGATTTGTGTCGCCCCCAAGTCGTTCAACATGGGTAACGCTTCCTTTAATCCGCCCGTCCTTGACTGGCCGCAAGTGCTCGGGACGAATACCGATCACCCCGCCCTCGGGAATGGAAAGTGGCGCCTTCGACAGAAAATTCATCGCTGGTGAGCCCAGAAACCCAGCCACGAACTGATTTACAGGATTGTTGTAGAGCTCCATCGGAGAGCCGACCTGCTCGACACGACCGTCTCGCAGGACAACGATCTTATCCGCCAGCGTCATCGCCTCGGTCTGGTCGTGTGTGACGTAGATAATCGAGGCCTCCAGCGTCCGATGCAGTTCGGCAATCTCAATTCGCGTATTCATCCGCAATGCCGCGTCAAGGTTGGACAATGGCTCGTCAAAAAGGAACAGCTTTGGCTCGCGCACAATTGCCCGTCCGATGGCAACACGCTGGCGCTGACCACCCGAAAGATCTGATGGTCGCCGGTCAACATATGCACCAAGGTCAAGCATCTTGACGGCCTTGTCGACGCGCGTATCGATCACAGATTTAGGTTGCTTTTCCTGCTTTAGGCCAAGCTCCATATTGCCGCGTACACTCAGGTGTGGATAGAGCGCATATGATTGAAAAACCATCGCAATTCCGCGTTTCGCGGGCGGCACGCTGTTGACCTCAACGCCGCCGATTTTGACCGTCCCCTTGGTGGCATCTTCAAGGCCTGCGATCACCCGGAGCAAGGTCGACTTTCCGCATCCCGACGGGCCGACAAATACAACAAACTCGCCATCCTCGACGGTAAGGTCGATATCCTTCAGGACCTCGACTGGACCAAAAGACTTGCAGACGTTGCTCAGTGCGAGGGCAGTCATGTTAAATCTCCTAAATCCACGGGATGGCCTGTGCGAATGCTTTCATCTGCCGCAAGACAAATCGCCAGTGACTGCACGGCATCGTTCATGTGGCGCGTAAGGTCGATGTTTTCTGAAATGGCGCGGATCATATAGGCCTGTTCGGCGTCGCAAAGCTCTTGATGGCCAGGCTCGCCGGGCATGTCGATCAGCGTGTCGCCATCCGGGCGGTGCACCAAAAGCCCGCCCACTTTGGTGTGGCCATCCACATCATCCGAAGCCCCTTTGTTGCCGTCAACGATCGACACCGCCCCCTTGGGAGAAACCACGTCCTTCACAAAGAACGCGGTCTCGGACATCATCGGACCCCAACCTGCCTCATACCAGCCGACAGACCCGTCTTCGAACCAGACCTGAAGCTGGCCATAGTTATACATATCCGATGCGATTTCGTCGGACAGACGTAAGCCCATACCACTGACACGAAGAGGTTTCGCATCCGTTATCTGACACATGACGTCAACGTAATGCACGCCACAATCCACAAGCGGGCTTGTGGTTTGCATCAGCGCCTTATGCGTCTCCCAAGTGGGACCATCGGACTGCTGGTTGAGGTTCATGCGAAAGACATATGGCCCACCCAGCGCGCGCGCCTCGGTAATCAGACGCTGCCAGCTTGGGTGGTGCCGAAGGATATAACCGATCACAAGTTTCCGGTTCAGCCGCACCGCGGCCTCGACCACACGTTTGGCGTCTTCCACAGTCGTTGCCAGCGGCTTTTCGATGAATACGTCTGCCCCCGCCTCCATCGCGGCAACCGCATAATCTGCGTGACTGTCCGAATACGTCGCGATGCAAACGAGATCGGGGCTCTGCGCCAGCCCTTCTTCAAAGCTAGCAAACCGGGGATAGCCCTGCAATTCCGACGGCAGCTCGACCTCCGAGCGATTCACCAGACCGACGATTTCAGCCTCGGGGTGCTTGTGGTAGGCAAGCGCATGGCTGCGCCCCATATTGCCCAACCCAGCGACAATAACTCTCATTTCACGGCTCCTGATGTGATGCCCCGGATAAGCTGGCGCGAAAAGATCACGTAAAGCGCCATGACGGGAAGGATCGCCAACGACAAAGCAGACAAGACCGCATTCCAGTCTGTCACGAACTGGCCAATGAAGACTTGGCTGCCAAGGGTCAGCGTCTTCACCTCTTCCGCTGGCGCAAGGATCAGCGGGAACCACAAATCGTTCCAGATCGGGATCATGTTGAACACGGCCACAGTCGCCATTGCAGGCCGCAC
>JABDQU010000382.1 GCA_013042105.1 Boseongicola sp. | reverse complement strand
TCGCCGGAAACGACGCTTTCGACCGTCATTGGCGGTCCGCCGCTCTTCAATCGAACGACGTCACCCGGCGAAAAACGCGGCGCATCTGTCATCTCGTAATCGAACCTGTTCGCCGGATTTTGCGCTGCAATTGAAGGATGCCATAAAGCAGCGCCTCAGCCGTCGGAGGACAGCCCGGCACGTAGACATCCACCGGCACAATCCGGTCGCAACCGCGCACAACCGAGTAACTGTAATGGTAATACCCGCCACCATTGGCGCAGGATCCCATCGAAATCACATACCGCGGCTCGGGCATCTGGTCGTAAACCTTGCGCAGCGCAGGCGCCATTTTGTTGGTCAGCGTGCCCGCCACGATCATCAAATCCGACTGACGCGGAGACGCGCGCGGCGCCGTTCCGAACCGCTCAAGGTCATAGCGCGGCATCGAAGTATGCATCATCTCGACCGCACAACACGCCAGCCCAAAGGTCATCCAGTGCAAAGACCCGGTGCGCGCCCAGTTCACGATGTCGTCGGTCGAGGTCACAAGGAAACCCTTGTCCTGCAACTCTTTGTTCAACGCCTGAGTGGCAACCTCACGGTCCGCCCCAGCTACATTCGCGCCCGTGCTCACTCCCATTCGAGAGCTCCTTTTTTCCACTCATATGCAAATCCGATGGTCAGAACCGCCAGGAACACCATCATCGACCAGAACGCCGCGTCGCTTAAGCCCCCGAAGGCCACGGCCCATGGGAACAGGAAGGCGATCTCAAGGTCGAAAATGATGAAGAGGATCGAGACCAGATAAAAGCGCACATCGAATTTCATGCGCGCATCATCGAAGGCGTTGAAACCACACTCATAGGCCGAGAGCTTTTCGGGGTCCGGATCGCTTGGCGCCGCAAACACAGCAGCAAGAAGCAAAACAGCCCCAAGCGCAATCGCAAGGCCCAGAAAAACAAGGATAGGCAGGTATTCTCGTAGGATATCTTCCACGCGTTGGGCTCCGTCTTAGCCCCGCGTCATTTGGTGCGCGAAGCTTTGTTGCCCCAATACCTACTTGTGCCTTTCGGCGGGGTCAACGCCGAGAGCCCCGTGAAACCGCATCAATTGCCGATGCATTCCCGGCTCGCAAACCGACGCTTTGCCCAAGGGTAGCGACAGCCTCGCCAAACCCATGTCAGTCAAGCGAGCCGTTTCGTCGCCCGCACGTAGTCACCAAGCGCATTTTTAGCCCTCAGACTGTGCAGTCGTCAGCAATTCCAGCGCAATCTCGCCGTCATCCACAGACAAAGCGTTCTGAGACACAGCAACCTGCACAACCTCGCCCGCGCCGTCCGCCGGTGCCGTCTCAGCCTCATCACCCTCAACCACGGTCGGCGGCAATGGCGCAACCGGGGCAGACGGCGTCGCCTCGACCGGCACATCACCTGTCCCGTCGCCTGTGGGAACACCCAGATCATCCACCGCCGTCGTCGGCACACCACCCACGTCACCTCCGGCATCCGTGGGTGCCACTTCACTCACCAAAGCGGCAAAAATACTCGCCGGATCAGCCCCGCGCGCAATACCAGACGCCGCCAGGCCTTGCGCATTCTTCGGCAATTCGGCACCTGCCTCGCGCGCCGCTGACACCGCAGCCTTGGCCTGTTGACCGACTGCTTCACCGCGCCGTCCGGCATCTGCCCCGGAAGGCCGCGTATAAGCTGCCGCCTGATCTCCAATCGCACCAATCATCTATCGATTCCCTTTTCGCTTGGGTCATCAATAGTTCGTCCGGGTGAACAAAAAGTTAGCGCATCCAGCGGGCCGCGCGCCGCTCGAAAAACGCCGCCGTGCCCTCGTCCACTTCATCACTTTCCCACCGCGTCACCAAAGCATCGACCGATGCCGCAATCACAGCCTCGTCAATCACCGGTCCCAAACCGCGCACCTGTCGCTTGGCCTCGGCCACCGCCCCCGGCGCACAGGCGAAATACGGTGCTACCTCACGCTCCACCGCCGCGTCCAGATCAGCGCCCGGCACAACGCGCGCCACCAACCCCAATTCCGCCGCCTCATGCGCGTCAAACACCCGAGACGAAAAGAACACCCGCCGCGCCCGCGCTTCTCCCATGCGCGCCACAACATAAGGCCCGATCGTCGCCGGGATCAGTCCCAGCCGCGTCTCGGTCAGCCCAAACTTCGCGCTCTCAACAGCCACCACGACATCGCACACCGACATCAAGCCAACACCGCCGCCGAACGCATCCCCCTGCACGCGCCCGATCACCGGCACATCCAAATCATTAAGCGATTTCAACATCATCGCCAGGGCCGTAGCCTCCCGCCGCCGCGTTTCCGCATCCGCCACCATCTGCGCACGCATCCAGTTAAGGTCGCCCCCGGCGCAAAACACATCCCCCTCAGCCGCCAGAACAACCACCCGAATACTGTCCGACCCCGCAATCCGCGCCGCCACCGCCGACAGTTCCACAATCATCTCCCCCGACATCGCATTGCGCTTTTCCGCCCGCCGCAACGTCACCCGCGCCACCCCGCGCGCGTCCTCCTCAAACCCGACCACACTCATGTCGCCTCCTCGCGCAAAGCCCGCGCCAAATCCACCGCCGCGCCCAAATGCTCCATATCCAACCCATGCTCATACCCCGATGCCGCCAAAAACGCCGCGAGGCTCTCCGTCGCCACATTCCCCGCCGCGCCCGGCGCAAAAGGACACCCACCAAGTCCGGCCACCGAAGCGTCAAACACCCGCACCCCCCGGCCCAGCGCTACCGAGACATTCTCCAAAGCCCGCCCAAACGATTCATGAAAATGCCCCGCCAAAGCAGTCGCCTCCACCCGCTCCAAAACCGCTGAAAGCATGGCATCCACCCGCTCAGGCACCCCGCGCCCAAGCGTGTCCCCAAGCGAAACTTCAAAACACCCCATGTCGCGCAACTCACCTGTCACGCACGCCACCGCATCCGGCGCAACCGCCCCATCATACGGGCAATCCGTGACACAACTCACATACCCCCGCACCGGCACGCCGGCCGCACCCGCGCGCTCCATCACAGGGCGAAACCGCTCCAGACTCTCCGCAATCGAGGCGTTGATATTCGCCCGACTAAACCCTTCCGAGGCCGAGGCAAACACCGCCACCTCATCCGCCCCCGCCGCCAAAGCCGCTTCAAACCCCTGCACATTCGGCACCAGAGCGCCATAGCGCACCCCCGGCACACGGCGTATCTGCGCCATCACGTCCCCCGAGCCCGCCATCTGCGGCACCCAGCGCGCCGAAACAAAACTCGCCACCTCAATCCGGGCAAAACCCACGCCGGACAAGGCATCGACCAAAGCCACCTTATCGGCCACCGAAATCGCGCGCGCTTCGTTCTGCAACCCGTCGCGCGGCCCCATCTCAACAATCTCAACCCGCTCACCCAAAGCGCGCACCCTCTCTTTGGGTCAAAAAAATCCCCGCCGGAGGCACCGCGGCGCGCGTCAGCGCGACGCAATCAAAAACCACCCTCACGTCTCCTCCTCTTCCAGACGCACCAGCTCAAGACCCGCCTCAACCTGATCCCCGGCCCGCACCTGCACCTCACCAACAACCCCGTCACGCGCCGCCAGCAACCGATGCTCCATCTTCATCGCCTCCAGCACCGCCAGCA
>JABDQU010000381.1 GCA_013042105.1 Boseongicola sp. | reverse complement strand
ACCGACACATCCTCTACGCCGTCGATTGCATTCAATGCGCGATCGACCCTGCCAACGCAGGACGCGCATGACATGCCTTCGATCGGCAGGCTGATCTGTTTGGGTTCGGGCATATGTGTCACCTGTTTTTCCATTCGAAGTGGAATATGAGGCTTCCAGTTACTGGAGGGTCAATGGGAGGGCGCCAAATAAATTTCTTCACTTGACCTTCCAGCGGGGGGAAGCCCCATGTCACCGATAGAAATCAGATCAAGGAGTGGTTCCGATGAAGTTCAGCGTTCCGGACATGAGCTGTGGGCATTGCACCGCAGCAATCGAAAGCGCGGTGAAGAGCGCAGATCCGAATGCAGGCGTAGAATGTGACCTTTCTGCCCGACAGGTGCATGTCGACAGCGTGTTACCAGCCGATCAGGTCCAAGCGATCATTCGGGATGCGGGCTACAACGTGGAACCTGCGGCCGCTTGATGCAGTGCCTGGACCACCCAAGGGTGGTCCGGGCACAGAATTTCAGTCTTCGACTTTGCGGGCTTCCTCGACCAAGTCGGCAAGCTGCGCCTTTTCGACGAAGCCCGGGACCAGCGCATCCCCGATCACGAAAGACGGCGTGCCGTTAAAGCCCAGAGCTTGGGTCAGTTGCATGGAGGTCGCAATGTGCTCTTCGACCTCGGGGGCCTCCATGTCCTTGCGCAACTGCGCGATATCCAGGCCGATCTCCTCGGCCACGCGCAGCACGGAGGCCTCTTCCGCGCGGCCTTCCAGCCCCATCATTGCCCAGTGAAACTCTTCGTATTTGTCCTGCTTGCGCGCTGCCAAGGCCGCTTTCGCGGCAAACACCGATCCGTCTCCGAGAATGGGCCATTCACGATAGACGAGGCGAATGTTGGGATCGTCTTCGATCAAAGCCCGCACCTCGGGTTTGACCCGCCGACAATAGGGACAGTTGTAGTCGAAAAATTCCACAACAGTGACGTCCCCTTCCAGGTTGCCGAGAACCGGCGCATTCGGATCGTTCTCGATCAGATCGCGCTGGTCATTCAGAACTTGGGCCTGACTGAGCTCCTGCGCTTGCGCCTGCCTTTGTTCGAGGATCGCCACGGCCTCCATGACAATCTCCGGGTTCTCGCGGATTGCCTCGAGCACAAGTTCCTTGACCCGGGACTCTGACAGTTCGTCCGCGAGTGCCGGTATCGGAAGCAAGGCAGCTATCGCGACCGTCGTGAAGGCTTGTCTGAAACGCATTTTAGTTCTCTCCCCGTTGTTCGTCGGCTTCTGTCCGCGCGGCCTGGACTTCGCGGATGCGGTCTGGCCAGGTGGACCGGATGAAGGCCAGGATGTTGTGAATTTGCTGGTCGGTCAGCACGTCTGCGAAACCGGGCATGCCACTGTCGAATTCGACGCCCTGACGCGCCAGAAGCGCCGCACCCCCCAGTTTTGTGTAATCGAAGAGCAGGCTGTCAGGATGATGCCAGGTGTGACCCGTCTCATCATGTGGTGGTGCTGGCAGGCGCCCATCCGCGCCGGGCGTTCGCCATTCCGGCTGGCCTTCCAGACCCGCGCCATGACAAGACGCACAGTTTTCTGCGTAGAGCAACGCGCCTTCTTCGATGTCGTAGCTCTCCGCCTTGGACGCGCTGCCGACATCCGAGGATGCACTGGTCGAGAGCCAATACGTGAAGGCGGCTGCTGCGACAGTGATCGGAAGGGACCAAACGAGATATCTCATGTGACCCGTATCCAGGTTGTCATGCCAGATGCGGCGTGGCTGAGCATGTGGCAATGGAACAGCCACTTGCCGGGATTGTCTGCCGTAAAGGCGATCTCCCGGGACTCGTTGCCGGCCAACAGGATCGTGTCCCGCATCGGCCCGAACGCGCCGTCGGGGCGCAGCTCGCGGAAATGCATCCCGTGCAGGTGCATCGCATGTGGGAAAACGGTCTGGTTCTCGATCTTCAGGCGCACCGGCTCGTTCAGGGATAGATCGGCCAGTGGCGTGTAGGTCATTTCGGCGACATCATTCAGGGCCCAGAATTTGCCCGCTTGGGCAAGCTGACGGAATCCAAGACGTTCCCCGCCAAGCAATGCGGACTGCATTCGCCCCATTGCCCCGCCGGACATGACCAGTCGCAAATCACGCGCATCGGCAAGGTCCGGGGCGTGTGCCGCGGGGTTCGGCGGCAACGGCAGTGGCTTGCCTCTTGGTACTGAACTGGCTGTGCCGTTGACCAGAAAACTCACCAACGGGGTCAGTTGATCATCATCGCCGATGCGAAGCAATTGGGCGGTGCCGCCTTCGTCTTCGGTCACATCCACAATTAAGTCGACGCGCTGTGCCGGGCCGAGGAGCAACTCGCCGTCAACCGACTGGGGTTGGCCGGTTGGCATTCCATCCACGGCCACCGTCCAGCCACTGAATCCAGAGAGCCTCAGCGGGAAAATTCGAGCGCTTGCTGCGTTGATGATCCGCAAGCGAATGCG
>JABDQU010000379.1 GCA_013042105.1 Boseongicola sp. | reverse complement strand
TTTGAAGTGTTTGGACAGCTTGAGGCCCTGGCCCTGGTAGTTGGATTTGATCTCGCGGCCGTAGAGGGTTTTGGGGGCCTCGGTCATTTTTTCGTAGACGAGGCGGCCGACGATTTGGCCGTGTTCGAGGACGAAGGGGGCTTCGTGGCAGCGAACTTCTAGGACGCCGCGCGAGCCTGAGCCTCCGGCTTCGGCCCAGCCGAAACCGGGGTCGAAAAAGCCTGCGTAGTGAACGCGGAATTCGCCGACCATCGCGATGTAGGGGGCCATTTCGGCGGCGTGGTCGGGGGGGATGACGATGGCTTCGCGGCTGACCAAAATGTAGAAGGCGCCGGGGTCGAGGATGATCCATCCGGTGTCGGTGTGGACTTCTTCCCAGTAGTCGGACGCGTCGTAGTGGTTGAGTTTTGCAAGGTCGATGACGCTTGCGTGGGGTTTGGCGCGGTAGCCGACGAGGGTGCCGTCTTCGGGTTTGAGGTCGACAGAGAAGCCGAGGCCGCCGGAGATGACGGCGTCGCCGGACACGATTGGCGATTTGGCGTGAAGTTCGGCTAACTCATTGTCTGTAATGACTGTTTGGCCGCGACGGAAGATGATCTGGTTCAGCATCTGGCCGGTTTTGGCGATGACTGAGAAGCTTTGTGGGCAAATTTCGACGTAGAGCGGGCCGGTGTAGCCGTCGGGGACGCGGTCGAATTCATGGCCGTGATCGGTGATGATGCGGGTCAGAAGATCGAGGCGGCCGATGGAAGATTTGGCGGAGGCCGCACCGGATGTGCCGGATGGCAGGGCGAGGCTTTCGAGGAGCGGGACGACGTAGACGCAGCCCTTTTCGAGGACCGCGCCCTGGGCGAGGTCGATCTGGTGCATGGTGAAGTCGGAGAGGCGGTCGGCGACAGTGCGGTCTTTGCCGGTCAGGAACGAGGCGCGCACACGGTAGGCTTGTGTCCCGAGGCGCAGGTCGAGCGATGCGGGTTGGATTTGGCCAGGCTCGACCGGACGAGTGGCGGTGATTGCGCCAGCGTCGATCATCGCAGAGATTTCGGTGTCGGTGAGAACGCCCTGTTTCATCGTGCCTGCGCTCGTTTGTGCGTCTGCTTTGCGCGGGCAGACGATGGATAATTGGTCGGGCTAGCAGGACTTGAACCTGCGACCTTCCGTCCCCCAGACGGACGCGCTACCAGGCTGCGCCATAGCCCGACTGAGAGGGGTTTTGACCGAAAAGTGCGGCTGCTGCAAGGGCGGTTTTGGATTGCGGGGGTGTGTTGATCAGCTTTGCGCATCGCGTAGGGCAACGAGCCGGTCGCGGGCTGTTTTAAGCGTGTCTTTATGCGCGGCCAGCTGCGCTGTGGGCAGGGTCGCGAGGCGAGCCGCAATGCCGGGTGCGTCGGACACGGTCGGGTCGTCGTCGCCGGGGTCGGTGTCGGGGACATCTGGCGTGGCGGGGATTTGGGGTTTTGCGGGTTCCGGCGTGGGCTCGGGGGCTGCGGCGACTTCGGGTTCTGCTTCGGGGGCAGGCGTGCTGCGGCTGCGCGAGGGCACGAAGGTCGGCATCGGCACGGGATCGTCGCGATCCGCCGGGAGCGGGAACATATCTGGCTGCGTGCCGTCAGTTTCCTCAGTGTCAGCGGCCACAGGGGCATCCGGCTCGGAGGCGGGTTCAGGGACTGGCTCGGGCGCGGGTTCGGCGGCGTAGGTTTCGCGAGCGGCGGGGGCTGGCTGAGACGGCGCGGGGGTATGATCGATGACGGTCTCATCGGCGGTGTCTTCAAGCTCGGTATCAAGTGATTGCGAGAATGAAGACACATGCTTAACGCCATGTTCGCGCAGGATTTTCTGAACGCCACGAATGGTCATGCCCTGATCGTGCAGCAGCGTTTTCACGCCGCCGATCAGGCGCATGTCCGAGGGTCGATAGTAGCGACGTCCGCCCGCACGTTTGACCGGTTTGATCTGCGCAAACCGGCTTTCCCAAAAGCGCAGCACGTGGGTCGGAATATCGAGCCACTCGGCCACTTCCGAGATGGTGCGGAAGGCGTCGGGCGATTTTTCCATGAAGCGGGGTTAGCTCTTGTTGCCGGCCGCGACGCGATCTTTCATCAGGTGCGACGGACGGAACGTCAGAACGCGGCGCGGATGGATCGGGACTTCTTGACCGGTTTTGGGGTTACGACCGACGCGGGCTGCTTTGTCGCGGACCGAGAACGTGCCGAAGGAGGAGATTTTCACTTGGTCACCGGATGCGAGTGCATCGGACATGTGCGCGAGAACGCCTTCTACCAGCTGGGCAGATTCGTTACGGCTCAGACCAACTTCGCGGAACACCGCTTCGCTGAGATCCATGCGTGTCAAAGTCTTTTCGCTCATCCTTGTCCCCTCGTATTTGTTCTGGTCGAGAATGGGCCGGGGGAATTTCCGAGTCAATATCAAGGCCTTGAGAAAAAGGCTTAAAGGACGATTACCAGCGGAGAACCACCGCTCCCCAAGCCAATCCGCCGCCAATGGCTTCGGTGACGATGAGGTTACCGGGTTTGATCTGGCCGCGCTCGACGCCGACAGAGAGCGCGAGGGGAATCGATGCAGCCGACGTATTTCCGTGGTCCTGCACGGTCAGCACGACGCGATCGAGGCCGACGCCCATCTTTTGCGCGGTGGATTTGATGATCCGCAGGTTCGCTTGGTGCGGGACGATCCAGTCAATGTCGTCGCCGGTGAGGCCGACTTTGTCGAGCGCGGTGTGTGCCGTGGAGGCGAGTTTCTCGACGGCGTGGCGAAAGACCTCTTTTCCCTGCATGCGCAAATGGCCGGTAGATTGAGTGGATACGCCGCCATCGACATAGAGGATGTCTTTGTGGCGACCATCGGAATTGAGGTCGGTTGCGAGGATGCCACGGTCGGTGTTGGTGCCTGTGCCGTCTGCTGCTTCAAGAACAAGCGCGCCTGCGCCATCGCCGAAGAGGACGGAGGTTGTGCGGTCATTCCAGTCCATTATGCGGCTGAAGGTTTCGGCGCCAATGACGATGACGCGGTTGGCTTGACCGGAGATGATCAGTGCGTTGGCGTTGGCCAGCGCGAAGACGAAGCCCGCGCAGACGGCCTGGACATCGAAAGCGAACCCTTTGGTCATGCCCAGTTTGGCTTGAACCATGGTCGCGACCGAGGGGAATGTAAGGTCTGGGGTTGAGGTCGCGACGATGATTGCGTCGATCTCTTGCGCTGCAAGGCCAGCCATGTCGAGCGCGCGCGTTGCGGCTGCCGTGGCCATGTCAGAGGTGGTTTCATCGTCGGCGGCGAAATGGCGGCGTTCGATGCCGGAGCGCGAGCGAATCCACTCGTCTGAGGTATCGATTGTCGTCTCAAATTCGCTGTTTGGCACCACTCGCTTGGGGAGATAGTGCCCGACGCCTCGGACCTGGGCGCGTGTTGTCATGCGTTCTGCTCGTTTTTTTGTGTTGACCCATCGTCATCCTGAACCGGCTTTCCGGTGGATGCAACCCGTGCTGCAAGCCGGTCCGTGAAGCCACCTTCGGCCAGATGGAAGGCGAGTTTGATTGCGGAGGACACGCCGGTTGCGTCGGCGCTGCCGTGGGATTTGACGACGGTGCCGTTGAGGCCAAGGAAGACGCCGCCGTTGACGCGGCGTGGGTCGATCCGTTTGGTCAGGCGTTTGAGGCTGCCGAGTGCGAGGAGGGCGGCGAATTTGGAAAGCGGTGTGGCGTTGAAGGCTTCGCGCAGAAGTTCGCGGATCAGGCTGGCGGTGCCTTCGCCGGTTTTCAGGGCGACGTTGCCGGTGAAACCGTCGGTGACAATGACGTCAACGCGGTTCGAGGGGATATCGCCGCCTTCGACGAAGCCGACGAAGTCAAGTTCGGCGGCGGGGGCGGCGTCGGCGATGAGGTCGTGGGCGGCTTTGATCTCGGCGCGGCCTTTGTGTTCTTCGGTGCCGACGTTCAAAAGGCCGATGCGGGGGCGTTTGATGTCGAGGCCGTTGCGGGCGTAGGAGCCACCCATCAGAGCATATTGCAGCAGGTCTTTTTCGTCGGCGCGGATATCGGCGCCCACATCAAGCATGATGTTGAAACCGCCTTTGTTGCGCGAGGGCCAGAGGCAGGCGATGGCGGGGCGATCGACGCCGGGGATTTTGCGAAGACGCAGCATCGAGACGGCCATGAGCGCACCGGTGTTGCCGCAGGAGACGACCGCTTCGGCTTCGCCGTTTTTTACGGCTTCTACGGCGGACCACATGGAGGTGTTCTTGCCGTTGCGCATCACGAAGGACGGTTTTGCGTCCATGGTGACGACTTCGGGCATGTCGCGCACATCGCAGCGGTCGGCGAGCCCAGCTTTCTGGATCAGCGGTTCAATTTCGGACGCGCGGCCATGCACAATGAACCCGATGTCGGGGTTTTTCTCGGCGCTTTTGGCAAGCCCGGAAACGACAGCGGGCGGCCCTTGGTCGCCGCCCATTGCATCTACAGAAATGATCGTGCGCTTACGCGCGCCGGAATTGCTTTGATCGGAACCTGCCGTCATCGCTTAGGGCGCACGCGCACAGCGCGCTTACGCTGCGTCGTCGTCGAGGTCGATTTCGTCGGCCTGAGCAACAACTTCGCGATCTGCGTAGTGGCCGCAGGCACCGCACACGTGGTGAGGGCGCTTCAGCTCGCCGCAGTTTGGGCACTCGGCAGGGTTGCCGGGAACGAGTGAGTCGTGAGCACGGCGCATGTTCCGGCGCGACTTGGTGATCTTATTCTGAGGGACAGCCATGTCACATCCTCAAGTTATTAGGGCTTTTGGCCCACGGGTTTCATCGGTTGGAGTGGTCATACGCAACTGCGCCTTCCCTGTCCAACGTAAATCTTCGAGCGAGGCCGGGAACATACTGCGATTCCGGTAGAACGCAAGCGGGATTTCACTCGTCTTTCGGCCCTTCATTTTTGAGCTTTTGCTGCAACGATTTCAGGGCTGCGAAGGGTTTGACGTCTTCGTCGCTCATTGGCGTCTGGCCGGGTTCGGTCACGGCGATTTCGACGGGTTCGACGCCGGGCGCGCGAGGCCAGGGCGGCAGGGCGAGCGCGAGGGCTTCTTCCATCACGACGGAAAGGTCGAGGGATTCGGGAAGGGCTTCGGCGGTATCGTCTTCGGGCATCTCGAATTCGGCCGCATCCGTGACTTCGGGCATGTCGGCGAGGTAGCGGCGGACTGTGTCCTCGTCGATGCGGGTGGTCACGGGATCGAGCGTGACGACGCAGGGTTGCACAACGGTTGCACCGAGGCGGGCGGTAAGCTCCCAGTCGGCTTGGCCGGTGGGGGCGAGGTGACCGCTGAAGGTGAGCTTCTTGACGCCGATGATTCCAAGGCGTTCGGCGATGGCGGCGCGCGCGGCGGCGTCGGGTTTGAGGTCAAATTCAGCTTTGCGTTTCAAATCGCTGAGGCGCAGGGTTTGGTCTGTCACGGGCTCGCTCCTTGATCCGGTGTCGTGTTGTGGTTATGCCGACTAGGCGGCGCGAGGCCGGTTGACAAGAGGTGGGACGTGGGTCGGTTTATTCCAAAGGCAGTCATTCTTGGGGCTATGGTCGTCTTGGCGGCGGCTTGTGCGCGGCTGGAAGATGGGCATGGCTATGTACCTGAGCCTTCGGCATTGCAGAGTATTTCGGTCGGGCGGGATACCAAGCCGATTGTCAGTCTGACGCTTGGCCAGCCCGGAACCCGTGGGATCGTGGATGATTTAGGGTGGTATTATGTCCGGTCCGAATATGAGCGCTTTTTGTGGCGCGCGCCGGTTGAGGTGGATCGCGAGGTTGTGGCGATCACGTTTGACGAAGCGGGCGTCGTGCAGAACATCGAAACGTTTGGTCTGGAAGAGGGCCGAGTTGTGGCCCTCAACCGTCGTGTCACGGATGCCAATACACAAGGGATCGGTTTCCTGCGTCAGTTGTTTGGCAACCTTGGCAATTTCGATGCAGCGACGCTGTTGAGCGAAAACTAGGTTTCGGACGCGTCGTCTTCGGATGGCTCAAAGTCAAGCGACACGCCATTGATGCAATACCGCAGGCCTGTCGGGGCCGGGCCGTCGGGAAAGACGTGACCCAAGTGGCCGTCGCAGCGGTTGCAGTGCACTTCGGTGCGGCGCATGAAAAAGCCGTTGTCGACGCTTTCGCCGACCATCTCTTCGTCCAGTGGTTTGTAAAACGACGGCCAGCCGGTGCCACTGTCGAACTTGTGCGTCTGGTCAAACAGCGGTGCGCCGCAGCCTTTACACATGTAGGTGCCGGGGTCTTTGGGAAAGTTGTCGTTGGTATGCGCACGTTCGGTGCCGTGCTTTCTCAGGACCTTGAATTCGAGGTCGTCGAGTTGTGCGCGCCATTCCGCGTCGGTTTTGATGACTTTTTCCATGATCTACCCCTTCGTGTCGTTTCACCGTCACGCAATCTGTGTCAGTGTTATCAGGACTTTATCTAGGGGCGAAGGCCGGGTGAACCAACTCATTGCACAAAAGAGAGTATCGCGGGGCCGCACACAAGCGCGTTACCGGGTGCGGTTTGTGGACGGGCGCGCGGATTTTGAGGCGGCTTTGGCGCTTCGGGGGCGTGTTTTCCGGGGTGGGGCGTCGGATGCGGACCAGTTTGATGATCTTTGCCGGCATATGGTCATTGAGCGTTTGGAGGATGGGGCGGTTGTGGGGGCGTTTCGGGTGATGTCGTTTGCCTGCGGGGCCGAGATCGCTCGGAGTTATTCGGCGCAGTCTTATGGGTTATCGGCGTTGGCTGCGTATCCGGCGCCGATGCTTGAGTTGGGGCGGTTTTGCATTGCGCCAGAGGTGAGCGATCCGGATATCTTGCGCGTGGCCTGGGGGGGCTTGGCGCGGATTGTGGATGAAGAAGGCATTGCGTTTCTGTTTGGGTGTTCGTCGTTTCGGGGAACCGACGCGGGACGCTACAGGGATGCCTTTGCCTTGTTGCGTGAGCGGTTTTTGGCGCCCAAGGCGTGGGCACCGACGGTGAAAGCGTCCGAGGTCGCCGGGCTTGGGTCTGACGTGTCGGATCGGGGACGGGCTTTGAAAGCGATGCCGCCTTTGCTGCGCTCGTATCTGACGATGGGTGGTTGGGTGAGTGATCATGCTGTGGTGGATCGGGATATGGACACGCTGCATGTGTTTACGGGGCTTGAGATTGCGTCGATCCCTGCAGCGCGGGCGCGCTCAATTCGGGCGAGCGTGCTTTAGGGGGCTCTGCCCCCGGCCTTGCGGCCTCCCCCGCGGTATTTTTGAAAGGGTGAAGCTGTTGACGGTGCGGTGATGGCCGGGTAGCGGGAGCGCTATGGCACGAACACCTTTATTGCAGCTTTCTGATATCTCGCTGACCTTCGGCGGCGATCCTGTATTCGACGGCATGTCGTTGACGGTTCAGCCGGGGGATCGGTTGGCGTTGGTGGGCCGAAACGGTTCGGGCAAGTCGACGCTGATGAAGGTGATGGCCGGGTTGGTCGAGCCGGATAGCGGTGCGCGGGTTGTGTCTCCGGGCAATTCGGTGGGCTATATGGCGCAGGAGCCTGAGATG